>JAGQVA010000468.1 GCA_020438265.1 Bacteroidota bacterium | reverse complement strand
TCACAAAGTTCTATATCCCATTGATCTCAGTTCCCCGAAGTTTGAGCGATGAGCCTTTTTCAATCAAATGGAGGAATTTTACCTGATCGGCCTGATAATCGTGGACTACGATTGAACCGCCTCCGAATTCAGGCTTTTTTTGATAGGCAGCAAAACCCGTCTGGCAGTTATGAAGCTCAATTCTGGTAACAGTTACTTTTGATAAATCCTTGGCTACCAGTCCGCTATTGGAATTACTCACTTTTAAAGACCAAATATTTACTGTTGCTTCTTCACCGATACTGATTCCTTTGTCTCCAGCCTGATCTACTTCGGAATCTTTGACGGTAACAATGCTACCCGAAAAATCCATCCCATCATTCCCCGGTTTAATAAAACGGGTATTAATGACTTCTCCCTGACAAAAATCTGCATCAAAACCGTCAAAAGCTGATTCGCTGACCAATGAATTTCTCAGGCTGAATGTTGTGCGAATGATATTTAGTCCGTCTTCGCAATGGGAACGAATAAAAGCGCAATTATCAATGCTGACAGGCGATTCGTAGAAAGTAACCGCTCCTGTCAACGACCAGCCTCTGTCATTGAGTGTATTAAAATCTTCAAATGTGGCGTAATTCAATCGTGATTCCTCTGTTGTATTGAGGATGGTAAACCCATTGGCGCTATGATCTGAGGAAGTTATACGAATGGGAGTTTCTGGCCCCCCCTCCAGGAAAACGGGTGAATAGGACAAAAACTTTGCTCCCTGAACAAAATCGATTTCTGTTCCCTCCACCATTCTGACCTGATATCCGGGGGGAATAATGATATCCTGATTCACCTTATATTTGCCGATACGAAATTGAATTTCCTTACCCACCAGCTGAAAATGAGGATTGTTTTGTATATCCACATTTTCCAACAGATTCTGAGCCGGAACAACGACATTTTCTCCTGACCACATAGCCAGATTGGAGGAATAAACCCGTGATAATCCCGGCAACCGGAAGAAAATAACTTTAGCTGAAGCGGGAATAGAAATCTCCTGAAACTCAGGTGGCGCATTTTTTACCTGACTATTGAGCCAAATGGGTTGTTTCAGATCTTTACGGGACTGATTGTTATTTCCATAGCCAATTATTTCAAGTGGCAAAACATGGGTATTGGCTACTCTGACAAGGTCTTTTCCTTTGATTCGATGAGCGCGGAGTGAACCATTATTGAGTGGGAAAAGAATTCTCCTGATCTCCCCTGCATTTTCATACAGCGGGTTTTCATACTGATAATTGGGAACCTCCTCTTGAATCACTTTTTCTCTTGCTGTCAGTCCGGGGGCCAGATCAAGGCTTAACTGATCCAGATAATCCTTACTCGTCATTCTTTCGAGTTCCTTTATGTATGCAGATACAAAAACAGAATCTTTAAAAGGGCGAAATACCAGATTATGACTTGAGAACGGGGAAGAATGTTGAGGATTAGCTCCGAGAAAAGGCATAGTCGAAAAACGGTATTTCCCTTTCTCTGTGAACCCGTCAAATCCAATAGGCTCCAATTGATTGATCACCGGATTAAAGTAAAACCGCTGATTATGCCAAACCAGAGAATGATAAGCCTGGGTAAGATCAATGACTGCATAATATTTCGCCAGTTTTTCAACGTCAAATATCTTGCTAACAGGCTCCAGATCAAATCGAAACTGATTTAACAAAGTCTGAGCCTGATCAAACTGAGCAGCCAGGGTAGGGGAGTTGAGGATTTTGGATTCTTTGAAAGGTTCTACCTGGGCTGCTTCAAAAGCTCCAAGCCTTTCTTCGGTAGAAAGCCCGGTTTCGCGATAGTCCAGGCTACGTTTACGGGCATTCCAGACCCCTTCTTCCGAAAACTTGATAATAGGCCCTTCACGGCGGGATTTATATTCTGCCAGTTGTTTTTCAAAATGTTCTTCACAGGCATATACTCCTTTAGACTTTCCATTGAGATTGAGATAAATCAGGTCGTATCGGGGGGTAAGAATATCTTCTCTTTCCAGAATGAAATGATACATCCATTCACTGAGGTAATGTCTGGCTCCGGGGTTCTGAACCGAGAAAGTAATCATGCGCCTCCAGGCCTGGGGAGATTTCACTTTGATACGGAAAGACCATTTATCGCCTTTGAGGTGATCCATCCAGTCGCCTTTTAGACGTACTTTGGCTGGTATTCCAGGTTCATCTCCCAAACGGGCATCAACCCAGTCATCATCGGCAGAAAAGAGAATCCCACGGTTGAGCGCTTCGGTGCGTTTTGCTTCGATTTTACGCATTCCCTGTTCCTTGATATTCAGGTTCAGGATAGGGAAGCGAGTCGAATCTTCGGTTTGCCGGGCGTAGGTATGTGTAGAGTTCAGTTTTTCCAGTTGAAAATCATCAAAATACACGGCTGCATCCTGGGAAGAAGTATGGGTATATGCTTTGATCTCTTCACCGTTATACCAGTCAGGAATTTCAAAAATCATTTCCAGTTTTTCCCAGTCGTTCTCATCCACATCGGCAGTAATTCCTTCCTGATGGTATAATTTCTTTTCGGGATCTGTGGTACTGACAATGCTGACAGTCAAATAAGTATAGGCGAGTTTGGTACCTTTTCGCCAGACTGAGAGCCTGAATCGCTCTCCTGGTTTGGCCTGATTGAAATTATATTCAATTCCATAGGTAAGGTCTCCACCCAATTTGGAAGAATAAAGCCCTGTACGCGCCATTTCACGTGAGCGGGATTCAATTCCCTTAAAAGCATAACCATTACTTACCAACTGCTCTTGTCCATTTACCCGTTGAACATGTTCCAGACCACAGTAGATGGGTTCTGATTCAATTTGTTGGTTAAGTGGAAGAATGCGGAAATAGGAAATCCCGGCAAACAAAACGATAAAAAGAAGAATTGAGCCAGCCAGGATTAAAAAGGGCCTGACCAGTTTATTCCTTTGTGACCGATATATTTGTTTGACAATCATGGAATGCAAAAGTAAATATAAGGAAATTGGCAGGCAATAGGTTGTGGGGGAATTACCGGGTGTATGACAAAATTTCAATTTTCATATAAAAGCAATTTTTTGAACACTTGTTTAGAAAAAGTGTAATGGGTTACTATATTTACCTTTATATAGATATTTCAAACACTCAAAACATATACTCCATGACAATATAAAAAACACAATAAGGCTTTCTTTACAATTCTAACATATTAACCCCAATAAACATGAACAGAATTTTTCTATTCACACTTATCTGTATGAGTGCTATTCGGTTATCAGCACAACCCTGGACAGAAACACAAAAAATCATCACATCTGACCGAACAGCTGAAGATTATTTTGGTTCAAAAGTATCAATCAGTGGCAATTTTGCGGCAATTGGAGCCCCTTTTGAAGATGATGACGCCAATGGAGCCAATTTTGTAAATGCTGCCGGAGCCGTTTATATCTTTCAAAAAGATGAGAAGGGAACCTGGCATGAGGTGCAGAAAATTGTTGCCTCTGACCGGGCTGCCAGTGATTATTTCGGAAACTATGTCTCCCTGAGTGGAGACTACCTGATTGCAGGTGCCCGATTGGCAGATTACGATGCCAATGGTGGGAATTACCTGAGTGCTGCCGGAGCAGCATATATCTTTGAGCGAAACACAAGTGGTGTATGGGTAGAAGTCCAAAAACTGGTAGCCGCTGACCGTGGCGAAGATGATTTTTTTGGTGCCGGAGTAGCCATTGATCAAAATTACGCCGTCGTAGGTGCTTTTAATGATGAAAAAGATGCTAATGGTGGAAACCCCATCGATTATGCCGGCTCCGCTTATTTTTTTGAGAGGAATCAGGCAGGAACGTGGATACAAGTACAAAAAGTGGTGTCTACAGACCGAAGCCTTTTTGACTGGTTTGGGGTCAGCGTCGACATCAGCGGGGATTATGCAGTGATTGGTTCCATGCAGGATGCTGCAGGGGTGAATGGAGGAAGTTCCGTTCCTCAGGCAGGTTCCGCTTATATTTTTGAGCGTGGTGTCGCTGGTGGATGGAATATGGCTCAGAAAATTGTGGCGGATGATCGAACATCCTTTTCAAGTTTTGGAGTTGCGGTCGCGATTGACAGCAATCGGATTGTGGTGGGCGCACACCAGGAGGATTATGATACTTCTGGTACCAATCCTCTTGAGAATGCCGGAGCTGCCTATATTTATGAGCGGGATATCGTTGGTGATTGGCATCAGATGCAGAAAATTTCCAATTCCGATCGGGCAGTAGATGATTTCTTTGGAGGAGCGCTTGCCATTGATGGCGATTGGATTATTGCAGGATTGCTGAGAGAGGATGAAGATACCCTGGGGATGAATACGCTGAGCGATGCAGGATCGGCTTACCTTTTTCAGCGCGATTCTCTCACATCTCAATGGAGTGAAGTTCAAAAAATCGTACCTGCCCAACGCCATGAAGATGCCCGGTTTGGCGGAACGGTAGACATTGAAGATACCTTGGTGATGGTAGGATCACAGTTTAATGATTTTGACGCCAATGGCGGTAACTTTCTGGATAAAGCCGGAGCGGCCTATGTTTTCCAAATTCCTGTGGAAAAAGATACTACCGGTTCGACAGGCCTAACCCCAAATCAGCTTCAAAAAGCGCTGAAAGTTTATCCCAATCCCGCGAATGGACAATTATCCATTGAGCTGGGAAGGTATTATTCAGAGGTGGAAATTCGCTTGCGAAATGTGTTGGGACAGGTCGTAATCAGGCAAAATTTCAACGCAACGGATAAAATCAAAATCGATTTACCCCTTAGTCCAGAGGTGTATGTACTTGAAGTAGATACACATTCAGAAATAGCAGGATTGAAGGTGGTGGTTATTCGTTGATTTGGGTATATTTATTGGGAGTCTTTAGGCTTTTTGCCAGAATTGGCAGTATGTGTTTAGCATCTTTTTTCTCTATTATTGCGCCGCTTTAAAAAACGGCGCAATAATATTGACGCTAACATTCTA
>JAGQVA010000467.1 GCA_020438265.1 Bacteroidota bacterium | reverse complement strand
GTACAAGCCAGGGGAATATGTCCTTCTCCCGCAAATAAACCCGAAGTTGCATCCAGTCCTACCCAACCTGCACCAGGTAAATATACTTCAGCCCAGGCGTGAAGGTCTGTAAAGTCTTCTTCCGTTCCTGCAGGTCCATCAATGGGTTTTTCGTCAGCTTTTAATTGTACCAAATAACCGGAGACAAAACGAGCAGCAAGCCCTACATGGCGAAAAAGCTGGACCAATAACCAGGCAGAATCCCGGCAGGAACCAATTGCTTTTTGTAAGGTTTCTTCACTGCTTTGGATTCCCGGCTCCAGGCGGATTGAATAGTTAATGGCCTCGCAGATTTGCTGATTGATCGATACGAGAAAATCTACAGAGCGAAGCGGGAGTAAAGCTTTGGCCTTTTCCACCCATTCCATCAATAATGGGCCGCTTTCCTTGATTTCCAGGTAAGGCATGAGCTCCTTTTTGAGCTGAGGTTCATATTCAAACGGAAACTCTTCGGCATATTCCTCCAGGAAAAAATCAAAAGGGTTAATCGTTACCATATCTACCAGCACTTCCACATCAATGGTAAAAGACGATGTCCGCTCCGGAACGACAATCCGCGCCTGATAATTCCCGAAAGGATCCTGCTGCCAGTTAATAAAATGCTCTTCAGGCTCTATTTTTAAGGAATATCCCCTTATCGGACTCCTCGCATGAGGCGCTGGTCTTAATCGGATGACTTGAGGAGAAAGCTTGACAGATTTGTCATAAATATATTTTGTATGATGCCTGATTGCGACCTGAATACTCATATTGGGAGTTTTTTCCTTTAAAATTAGTATTATTTAAAATCTATTAAAAGATTTGCGGAAATATATTGGAAATTCTTATTATAATTTCTATTATTTTGTAAATGTCATAATACAAAGAATACTACTCACTCCGGATCTCTATTTTGCGGCTTTTATTCTAACTTACCTTTTATATTATGGTTCCAAATAATAACCTCTTCGAATCATATTCAGTCCCGGAAGGAATGCTGGATGAGGTCTACACTCAGTTTGCCAATTCTTTTCCTGCTTATGGGATGATTAAGGATCTGTTTCATTCATTGAGTCAGGCAGATTTCCAAAAACTGAATGAATATGCAAAGCTTTCATTCTTAAATCAAGGAATTACCTACGCGGTATATGATGAAGAGGCGGGAGGAACCGAAAAAATATTTCCATTCGACTTATTTCCCAGAATCATTCATCAGGAAGAATGGGCGAAGCTGGAGCAGGGCTTAATCCAGCGAAATCTGGCCTTAAATATGTTTTTGAAGGATGTTTATGGTCAACAAAGAATTCTCAAAGACAAAGTTGTTCCTTCATTTCTTGTAGAAACTTCTCCTCATTTTTGTGATATGATGAAAGGTTTTACCCCTGTGGGAGATATCTACTGCCATATCTGCGGAACAGACCTGATTCGCAATAAGGACGGAAACTTTTATGTACTAGAGGATAATTTGCGGTGCCCTTCAGGAGTGAGTTATGTGCTCTCCAACCGGGAAACCATGCGCAGGACATTATCCGATATTTTCAAGATGATGTCGGTAGAAGCAGTGAGTCATTATCCTAGTATGTTACTTCAAATGCTTGAATCTGTATCTCCTCAGACCGAAGGAGAACCTGTCTGCGTTTTATTAACTCCCGGCCAGTACAACTCCGCTTATTATGAGCACTCATTTCTCGCTCAATCGATGGGAATTGACCTGGTAGAAGGCACCGATTTATTTGTGGAGAATGACACAGTATATATGCGAACCATTCGTGGACCACAGAAAGTAGATGTAGTATACCGAAGAGTAGATGATGATTTTATGGACCCTGAAGTCTTCCGTAAGGATTCTATTTTGGGAGTAAAAGGAATCATGAGAGCTTACCTGGCAGGAAACGTTACCCTGGTGAATGCACCCGGAACCGGGGTTTCTGATGATAAAGCTATTTGTTCATTTGTCCCCGACATGATTCGTTATTACCTGGATCAGGAGCCAATTATCTCCAATGTACCTACCTATATCTGTGAGCGTCCGGATGATTTGAAGTATGTCCTGGAGCATTTACCCGAACTGGTAGTTAAGCCGGTAGATATGTCAGGAGGTTACGGAGTGACCATTTGCGACAGATTGAATCAGGCAGAGTTGGAGGAAGTCAAACAAAAAATCAAGGCAAAACCGCGTAATTTCATTGCTCAGCCGAAAATGATGTTGTCAGTCCATAGCACATATATAGAGGACGAAAACTGCTTTATGCCCCGGCATATTGATTTGCGTACATTTACCCTGATGGGTAAAGATCAGACGTTTGTTTTACCTGGCGGGCTGACTCGGGTTGCTTTGAAAAAAGGAAGTCTGATTGTAAACTCTTCTCAGGGAGGAGGATCCAAGGATACCTGGATTGTGGCTGATTAAATGAAATCGGCAATTAATGAGTCAAAATTTTTATATAAAAAATTGGAATGGCAAATAAGGATAAATCTTTCCGATTCAGGTTTATTGAGAAGATCCCTCCCTTTGGTCGGGATGCCCAACTTTCGTTGGAAAATATTATTTGCCATATTGGCAACACAACCTTTCCAGCACTTGCTGGGCATCCCGAACGTAGAGAGGGATCTTCAGGGATGTTGTTTACCAATAGAATAACCCATTCCTCACAACTACATAACCCCATAAACTCTATATGTTAGCACGCGTAGCAAACTCTCTTTACTGGACCGGAAGATATATTGAGCGCTCCGAGCATTTGTCGCGCTATCTTCGGGTGCAGTATTTTTCGATATTGGATACTCCGATGAGTCAGAATAAGGATTTTATTCTCAAATCCATTATGACCATGTACGGGATGAAATTTGATGTGAATGAGCCTGTAGATGAGCAGGATGTGTTGGTTGAATTGGGCTTTAATGCGGAAAACTCCATCTCTTTACGTTCCACAGTAACAGCTGCCCGGGAAAATGCCCGTAGCGTGAGGTATGTGATATCTACCGAACTTTGGGAAGTTATCAACCAATATTTCCTGTTTGTCAAAGAGTATAATACCGATTTTTATAAAACCCGGGGGTTGTACGATTTTACCATTTCTGCGGGAAAACACTGTTCTATTATCAGGTCTTATATTGACCATACGCTGATCCATGATGATATATGGTTGTTTATTGAACTGGGAATTTACCTTGAAAGAGCAGCACAAATCGCACGGATTCTGAGTAGCAAATTACATGACATTGAAATTTTAAGTGAAAATGGAGCAAATACGCCTCTGAAACGCTATCAGTGGACGATTACGCTAAAGGTTCTGGAAGCTTTTGATATGCACCGTCGTTTGTATAAAAAACCACAAACCCAGCGCTCAGTCTTTGAATTTTTAACCTCAAACTCGCAATTTCCACGGTCTATTGCCTATAATTTGTCTCGTGTCCACGATTTGATTGCCCAGCTTAATCAAATGACAAAATCCGGAGATAATCTCCTGTTTAAGGCAGGAAAGTATTCAAGTTATTTTCAATACCTGGAATATGAAGATGTCAAAGATGATCTTCAGGGTTTTCTAAACCAATCTCTAAACCACATTTATGAACTAAACCGAATGATTGAAGAAGAGTACTTTCAATCCTAAAATTCGTATCTTTTCAAAAATTTCTACTATATGACGTATTGCCTGGGAATCAAAGTGAAAGAAGGTCTGGTAGCGCTTGCTGATACACGTATTACCTCCGGTTCTGAAACGACCACCGCAAAGAAAATATCTATCCACCACAACGGACGCAAAAATTTGTTTTTAATGACTTCCGGTCTTCGCTCTATCCGGGATAAGGCCGTGACTTATTTTGAGGAAGTACTGGAAACAGATACAGAATTCAGTAAGATGTATCAGATTGTGAATGCTTTTGGAGCACAGCTCCGGCGGGTAGCAGCTGAGGATAAGCAGGCTTTGGGAGAATCAGGGCTCTATTTTAATCTCTATGCGATTGTGGGCGGGAAACTGGAAGGAGACACAGAGCACAAACTTTACATGCTTTATCCGGAGGGAAACTGGATTGAAATTGGAGAGGCAACGCCCTTCGCGATTATTGGAAATTCGGGCTATGGCAAACCTATTCTCAACCGCGTATTGACCTACCAGTCATCCTTGCAATTTGCCCTGAAAACAGGCTTTCTATCTTTTGACTCGACGCGGGTAAGCGCCAATGATGTAGGGTATCCTATCGATGTAGTGATTTACCGGGAAGATACAGGCATAATGGTAGAGCGTCGATATACCGAAGAGCATACCAACCATATCGGAGAAGCCTGGGGCGGCAAACTTAAACGGATCATTCACGAAATTCCTGACGACTGGATGAATGAATTGATGGAAGCGGGAGAAGAAGAAGGAGAGGATTTTTCGCAGATGCAGATGCAGCAGCAACAGTAATTCGGAAAGGGGGCATCTCGAATCCCGCAGGGTGAGAGATCTTCCAACTGATCCCTTTGTAAAAATACATGAACCTATCTCAAGATTCTGAAAATTCAACACAGAGACACTGGGACACAGAGCTAAACAATTAATTTACTATACCATACAATTTATAAAAATCTCCCACGGATGGCCCAGATTCCACAGATAAAGTCCATTGCCAAGCGCTTAGATCCGTGAAATCTGTGCGATCTGTGGGAAATTACTAATTGTAGCTAAAAAGTGTACGGTAGAGAAATTTTCCATTCCCCTGTGCCTCCATGTCTCTGTGTTTTTCTTAAAGTTGCTCTTTTGCCAAAACCCTAAAAGCACCAGGTTTCATCTCATCAAAACAATCAACATTCAATTGGTCTTCCCTACCCTCCAAAAAGGATAATACATAATTGTCGTAACAATCAAGGTTTGAAAGTTCGGGAAACCCGTGAGCCATATATGGAATAATAATATGCTGGCTATTGGACAATCCGCTGGCAATTTTGGCACCTGTTTCCGGAGGGAGTGTGGGATCTACATGTCCTGAAA
>JAGQVA010000466.1 GCA_020438265.1 Bacteroidota bacterium | reverse complement strand
ATTAATGATGATCCTGGTGGGAATATAATACGCTTCCGTAGTCACCAAAAAACGATCTGCAAATCCTGTGGAGGTTACAGGATGGTTGACGGTAAATAGCAAAAGGGCCTGATCTATATTTGCAGCCAGAATGTGAACCTTACGGGATTGGCTAATGGCTCGTCTCAGGATATAGTTTTTTCGAGGAAGAATTTTGCGAATAACTCCCTCCTCGTCATTGGTTGGAGAAAATACCACCTGATCGCCTACTGCTACCGGATTGGTTGCATTAATCCCTTTGATTCGGAATTTTCCCCTGATGGTACATTCAAAAATCTCTCCCTGAGCTGTTTTGACCCGGGTACTGGCCCCTACCGAACGAATCACAATTCCCTCCTTTTGTCCATTTCCTTCGTGGCCCTCGTTCCGCTTGTCTTTGTTAGATTTACCAGCCATAGTCAAATTTGTTCATCAGACATTCGCCCAATCTTTGATTTTAATTGCCTGCCAAATTAACAAATTAGCTGATTGTTCGGGAAAAGGATTCGATTTCAGTTTAAACTGAGGGATCAACATTTCCAGGTTTTCCCAGCGGGAGATTTTGGTTGATTTCAGTTTGTTGAGATGAAAAAAATGTACCTTTAATGTTCGTTTTCTGCGGAAATAATGAAGCAATTCTTCCAGGTTATTTTCCACCTTAATTCCTTCAATAGCAATGATTTCATCATCTTTAGTCAGACCGGCTTTCAGTCCCGGTGAATGTTCATAGATATTATCAATCTTAGCCGTTCCTGTTGAGGAATCATGGGTCTCCACCCCCCACCAATATTCTGTGTAGAAACCAGGAGGAATCATCATCACATCAAATCCCATATAATCGGCCAGACTCATCAGAGCCAATTGTAAATTTTCTGTCCCTTCTACATAATTGGCAAAAAACTGATCGAAATTTTTTCCGCTAAATTTTTCGACCAATCCCTTAAAATCTTCCCGATTGTATCCCCGATTCTTTTTGGCGATCTGATGATACATCTCACGCATCACATTGTCGAGGGAGTATTGGTTTTTACTTCCCCGTCGGATTTCAAAATCAATCAACATCGCCACCAGATATCCTTTGGTGTAAAAGGACACCCTGCGATTGAGGTTTCCCGACTTTTTATATCCATTTACCCAGCTGTCCATACTGGCCTGAGTCAGGGAAATTTCATCCTTTCCCCCCATTGCATAAAAAGTTTTCAACTCTCCGTTGATGCTATTAATCCAATCCTGTAAATCCCAGTTTTTTCCTTTCCAAAGCATTAAGTCTCCATAATAGGTAGTAACACCTTCAGTGATATAATGGAGTTTTGAATAGTTTTCCCGATCATAATCATAAGGAAACATATCCTCAGGTCGTAATGCCTTGACATTCCAGGTGTGAAATAGCTCGTGGGAAGAAATCTCCAGCCAGGACTTATACATGCGGGGCTGCATAAGGCGGTATCCTGGTCCCATCACAATAACAGTAGAATTATAATGCTCGACACCGTGCC
This sequence comes from Bacteroidota bacterium, assembly GCA_020438265.1. GTDB lineage: Bacteria > Bacteroidota > Bacteroidia > J057 > J057 > JAGQVA01. The sequence goes on along the minus strand of JAGQVA010000466.1, from coordinate 3,491 downwards.
GGTAATGATGAGGCAAGATCACATATAAATAATGGTAGTCAGGTACCGGAAATTCGCCAAAAAGCGCAATTTGTGCTCTGGTATAGGCTTTAATATCTTTTTCCATCTGCCTGAAAACAGGCTGGCATTCCCCCATAAACCACAAATGTGTAGAGACTCCTTCTACCTCAAACTGATGGTGGATTAAATCCCTTCCAGCCAAAAAAGGCGTATCTACCAATTGGTGAAAATTCTCAAACTCATACTTTGGCCCCTCGCCCGGCAAACCGCCCCCGACTGTAAAATCATCGGGCCAGTCAATGGTTAATTCACAGGAAGAATCGATCAACTCAGGCACATACATGAATACATTGATCCCGTTTACATAAATATTATTCTCATCGATATAAGAACCTCCGGCGTCAAGAACGTTGGCAAAATAAGTATATGAAACCTGAACTTTACCCTTTTTCTCTGCACGTAATTCCCAGATATTTGTCCCCATTTTTTCAATCTCCAGCCAGCCATTTCCCTGATTGCTCACTTTTACATCAGCTACATTTTTCGCATAGTTTTGCAACTCATATCTTCCCGGCCTCCACATGGGAAGATGCAGACGCACAGATGGAGTATTTAATTGAATATCAAGGGATACAGAGATGAGTTTTTCGTGAGGATGATTGAATTGTAAACGATATTTCATATATTGATGAAGGCCTGATAAAATAAGGGTAAATATACATAATTTGTGAGAAAGACACTTTTTCTGTAAGGTATATTCTTACATGTGAATTAGGAGCAAAACTTTGGGTTCCATAAATGAAAATTTACCCCCATTAAATATGGCTTTGAAACTAACGTGTGACCTTTACTTACTGACCCAATCCAAAAATAACAAATCTAACCTATAATAAATCTATATGCGCGCATTACTCATCGCACTCATAATGGCCCTGGTAGGATGGATTGGAGGAGGCTCCTGGTACTGGGTATGCAAAGTGAAAGGGCATTGCGGGGAAGAAACCGAAGTCGTTAATTCATCTATCAGCAACGAATCCACCATTCCAGACCGTGAGCGAAATCCATTTATTGTTTCCTATCAGAATAAACCCTTGATCCGTCGTGCGGAAAATTTTCGGTTTGAGCGTTCTGCTACCAATGGAGAAGTTCCCATTGAGGTAAAAACAGCGCTCGATTCCATGACCCGCTATCTGCTGGCTAATCCGGAAATAGATGTAGAAGTGACGGGCCAGTTTAGCGAAGACGAAGAAAATCCCTCAGATCTTTCCAATCTGGGGCTGGCCAGAGCAGATTATTTGAGCCAGCAGCTGATCAGAGATGGACTTGATGAGGGAAGAATTATCAAAAGTTATGAAATCCTTGACCAAAATCAGGCCTTCGGAGAAGAAAATTTCATCGTTGGAGGGATAAAAATCAGGCTCCTTGACCGATTTGCGGATAAGAGGCTGGCATCGAGTGGAGAGAATCAAACGAATATTGATTCGACAGAAAATTCATCCAGTGATGATGGACAGACAGAGGGTGGAGATGACAATTCCACCGATGAAGTAACAAGACGTGTCGCAGAAATAGAAACCCCTGTAGCCAAAGATCTCTATTTTGGTTTTAATAGTTATAATATTGCGATTGATGATGAATTGAGAAATTATATCAGCCGGACGATTCAGTATTTAAAGCAAAATGAGGACAAACGACTGGTTCTCACCGGGCATACTGATAATGTAGGCAAACCAACTGATAATCTAAAATTAGGCCAAAATAGGGCGGAGACGGTTAAACGGTTTTTTGAAGAGTTTGGGCTCACAGGTAGTCAGATTCAAGCTAATTCCAAAGGAGAAGAACAACCTATTGCTGACAACGATAGTGAAACCGGAAAAAGCAAAAACCGAAGGGTTGAAATTCGCATTGAATAACCACTTTTATACATATACATTTTCACACACTTTTTATCTCTTACACCAACGACAAACTAAAAATATATGAACTGGCAAGGAATATCCGCAGACTTACCCGTAGCACTTATTTTGATGATTGTAGCCGCCATTCTTGGAGGACTCATTATCTGGATAATTAAACAATGGGGTTACAGATCTCTCAAGGCAGAATACGATCAAAAAGTCGGAGAATATGGTGAGTTGAGTAATCAACACAATTTACTTTCCGGTCGGCACAATGAACTGGAAACCAAATTCAACCAGATTAACGCCAAATATCTGGAAGTTCAGGAAAAATTTGATGTACAGGCAAGACAATTAAAAGAATGTTCTGCCAAACGCCTTGAACTGGAACAAGAAGTGATGGTTTTGTCTCCTTTCCGTGCAAAATACGAAGACCTTCAGCCTAAATACGATGCGGCGCAATTAAAAATTGACAATCTCAACACTGAAGTTCATTCGCTTACTGTGAAAAATACAGGACTGAGCGATGCTCTGAAAGAGGAGCGCAAAGAGAATATGGACTTGAAAAACTCTCTGTCTCTTCTCCACGGGTTACAAGCTAAGTATGATAACAGCCAAAAGGAAATTGAAGGATTGAATGCAAGAATTGCCGAACTGGAAAGTGCTCAGACAGAAACACCCCCGAAAGGTTCATCTCCCAAAAAAGAATCAGAAGCTGAGGTTTTAGCCAGAATTGAAGAAAAAGCCAAAAACCTGAATTTTGAACGCATCGGATTGGCAACCATTGACGAAAAAGACGATTTGAAAATCATAAAAGGCATTGGCCCATTCATTGAGAAAAAACTGAATGCGCTGAAGATTTTCACTTTCCGCCAAATCGCTAATTTCACGAATGAGGACGAAGAAAAAGTAACCGACGCTATTGAGTTTTTCCCCGGTAGAATTGGGAGAGACAAATGGGTTCCCCAGGCAAAAAAACTCATTGGCATGGACGAAGATAAAGAAGAAGTCATCCTGGAGAGAATCAAGGCCAGAGCCGGAGAAATCAATTTTGAGCGCATTGGAGTAGTTGCCGCTGATGAAAAAGACGATCTGAAGCTTATTAAGGGAATCGGTCCATTTATCGAGAAAAAACTCAATAGCATTGGCATTTATACTTTTGCTCAAATTGCTCGCTTCACAACAGAAGACGAAGACAAAGTCAATGAAGTGATCGAGTTTTTCCCTGGCAGAATCAGAAGAGACGGCTGGCAGAGTCAAGCCAATAGTTTTGTAGAAGAGAAAGAGGAAGCTCAGGGAGGGAATTAATCAGTATAACATTCCATAGTTCTGAGAATAATTCATTTTGGCTGAAACCGCACCATATATATGCATTTCAGCCAAAATAAATAAAATGAATCCACTAATAGGAAGAAAAGAAGAGGGAAAAATGGACGTTTTATTTGAATCCCTGTGACCTTTCAATTTTAAACCATCTAAAACAAACTAATCGCTTTATGCGAGAACGTTCTCCTTAAAGAGCGATTATGGCTACACGCCCCCGTTTGGCGACGGGGGCAATTTTTTTGTGCCGGGTTAAAACCACGGCACAAT
>JAGQVA010000465.1 GCA_020438265.1 Bacteroidota bacterium | reverse complement strand
GTCCTATCCGGTTCTATATATGCATGACGGGCAGAATCTTTTTGATGATGCAACTTCTTTTTCCGGAGAATGGGAAGTGGATGAAACCTTGAATCAACTCCATCAGGAAGGGGATTATGGAGTAATCGTAGTAGGAATTGAAAATGGTGGAAGCACAAGACTGGATGAATACAGTCCCTGGTATAATCCAAGTTATGGAGGTGGGGAAGGCGATTTGTACATTCAGTTTATTACCCAGACATTAAAGCCTCATATTGATAGTTTATACAGGACCCTGCCCGAAAGGGAATTTACAGGAATTATGGGAAGTTCGATGGGAGGACTCATTTCTCATTATGCAGGTGTAGCCTATCAGGAGTATTTTTCAAAAACCGGAGTATTCTCACCTTCTTTTTTCTTTTCTGATTCGGTATTTCAGGTGACTTCTCAGGAAGGCAAGCAGTTTGGCGGGAAATTTTACTTTATGGCAGGAGCGCAGGAATCGGGCTCAATGGTTCCGAAAATGCAGGCTATGTATGACACTATGCAGAATATTGGTTTTTCTAATGATGAACTTTTTTATTTGGTAGAGAATGATGGACAGCACAGTGAATGGTTTTGGGCCAGGGAATTTGGAGATGCATATCAATGGCTTTTTGGCGATTTGGTTCTGAATATTGAGGTAAAAGACGACCTGCCCGTTCATGTTTTTCCCAACCCTTTTACTGATTCTATTACTTTGACCACAAACGAAAAACTGAATATTTCCCTGATTGATCTGAATGGAAATCTCGTTCATCAGGTTTATGTATCAGGCAATGAAACACTTCATTTCGAGCATCTTCCAGCTGGAATATACCTGCTTAAGGTTGCTCATAAAGAAAAAACACAAATCAGGAAACTTATCAAAATAGAGTAAACTTTTGACCATTATTACATGACCAGATAAAGGGTTTGATCGGGTAAAATCAATTTTGTAAATTGATACGAAATTTGAAATATCTATTGGGGTTAATATCTATACAGTTGGGGTTTTACTTTTTACCGGACAAGCTAAAACGCCTTATTTAGAGCGCAGGATTGAGTACTTTTAGGTTTCTCAAGCATGGTTATATCATATTGGCAATAAGGTGGTGAATCCAAGAAATGTAATTCGAAGAATGGACTCAGGATGGGTCCTTTGGTGGTTAGGAGGAATGTTATTATGTTCCGGAATAATTATCCGCTCATTTTCTCCAACTATTACTCTGGGAGCATCAAGTGCTGACCTGGGGGGAAAGACTTTGACACTGCCTTTAAACTTTGAAATTACTGTCTTTGCCAACGATAGCGTATCCAATTTCATGATTCAGTCTCCCCGTCCCATGGCTGATTTATCCGATACATTAAACCATTATTTTACCTTTGAAGTAACTCCCCGCTATTTTGGTTGTGTGCGTACCGTTTCCGATACTTTGCTTTACACGCAAAGATGGGATACTCTTCCTCAGGCAAAATTCTGGCAAATGGTGATGGGTATGCGCCGGGATTCTTGTATTGTCAATGTATCTTCCAGTCGCAGGATTGTGGAGGTCAAAGCTTCTTACTGGTGGGAATCTCTTACAGACAGTCTTCAAAATCGTTATAAAGACAGCATCAGACAGGCTTTGCATTTAGGGGAAGACGAAGGAATTTACATCACTGCCGGAAAAAGACATTATTACGCTTTTGACAAAGTATTGCATAGCATCAGTGAAGGGGTTGCTGTTTTTGAGCAAAAAGGGGTAGATCCCTGGTATGCCCAGGCAATTTTGTTGATTGAAAGCCCGGGCAAACTTCAATATTCTCCGGTCGGAGCTTACGGTTCTTTCCAGTTGATGGAAGATGTAGCCCGCGAGCATGGCTTGATTGTCAATGACAGCATTGACGAGCGGGAAGACTTTCCCAAAGCAGCAGGAGCTGCCGCTGATCTGATTGCTTCGAGATGTATTCCTCAAACCCGCCACATGTTGAGAAAAAGGGGAATTACCTTTGACGAAAAGCAGCTTTGGTTCAGGCTTCTGGTCCTGCATTCCTATCATGCCGGCGCAGGGAATGTGGATGGAGTACTGGAAATCATTAAACCCACTGAAGGAGGTCAGGAATTAATGAAACGCGTTTGGACTACCGAGTACAAAGGATTCAAAAACGCCTCTCAAAATTACTCCCAGGTAGCCCTGGCTTCTATCCTCAAATTAGACGAAATTTTATCCGCTTTACCCGATTCTGTTTGCCGGGACTCAATTGTAATTATGTAATAGGCTATTGGCCCTTAGCCTTTAGCCATTAACTCTTTGCCAAAAGCGAAAGGCCAATAGCGAAAGGCCAAAAGCCGATTATATTATGTAATTGGCAAACTTTCCCTTATCTTTCAGGTCCAAATCTCATGTTTAATTATGTCTGTAATAATTAATGTTGTCATTTGTATCCTGACCTTTGTATTTATGGAAGCCTGGGCCTGGGTAAGTCATAAATACCTGCTCCACGGACCTCTTTGGTTTTTGCATAAGTCTCATCACCGGAAACGGGAAAGCTGGTGGGAATGGAATGATTTGGTTTCTGTCATTTATACAGTGATTGCTGCGATTCTCATTGTAGATGGCGCCGATACAGGTAAATGGACTTTAGGAGTGGGAGTGGGAATTGCTCTCTATGGAATATTCTATTTTATCTTCCACGACATGATCATCCATCAGCGAATCCAATTTAAAAATAATTTTAAGAGCAAGTACGTAAAACGACTGATTCGCGCTCATAAAATGCACCATAAGCATGGAGCCAGGAACCCCGGGGAGGCTTATGGATTCCTTTATGCTGACAAGAAGTATTCACCTTAATATTAATGAAAATTAGAAAAGCTGTTATCACGGCTGCCGCTCGTGGCGCCCGTCTTTATCCCGTTGCTGACACTGTACAAAAAGCCATGCTTCCTGTGGTTGATAAGGATGGATTGACTAAACCAGTCATTCAGATTATCGCTGAAGAAGCTTTTGCCGCTGGAGTAGAAGAAATTTCTATCGTCTGTGCTCCCGGTGATGAGGCCCGTTATGTAGAGGCATTTACCACCTTGCGAACCAATCTACTGGAGGCTTACCGTCGGGAAGCCTGGGCTGAAACTGAAGCCAAACATATTGAAGAACTATTGGATCGGTTGTCGTTTTCGGTTCAGGAGGAACAAAAAGGATATGGCCATGCAGTTTTGTGCACTCATAAATTTGTAGATGATGAGCCGTTTTTGCTCCTGTTGGGAGATCACTTGTATACTTCTCATCTGGCTGAGATGCGATGCGCCCAGCAATTGATCCATGCAGATGCTGAAACGCAAAAATCTATTTCTGCTGTAAGCCGGACCCCTGGCCACCTGATCAAAAAATATGGCACTTTATCAGGCAGACATCTTCCCCATTCAAATGGATTATATCAGGTAGAAAAAATAATCGAAAAACCGGATATCACCCGCGCAGAACTGGAACTGCAAACGGCTGGACTAAAGGATGGTTACTTCCTTTGTATTTTTGGGATGCATATCCTTCAGCCTGCGATCTTCGAAGTACTGGGAAAACAGCTTTCTAATCAAAAGCAATCAGAATTATTGCTAACACCTGCATTACAGGTTTTAGCTGAAGAGGGGGAATATTTAGCCAAGGAAATTGCCGGAAATCGGTTTGACCTGAGTTCCGGTTATGGACTTTTCCAGGCGCAACTGGCATTAGGACTGGCTGGCGAAGGGAAAGATGAGATCCTTACGAATATTGTTGAATTACTGAGTGAATCCAAGCGCAGATCATGAATATATTTATAGAATCGATTGTTAGTTCTGATCCGGAATTAAGAAATCGCTCATTTTTCAACCTTGCCAGCAAACTAAGTAGCAAAGAACTGATCGAAGCTTTGGAAGAAGTGGAGACTTTTCGCACCCGGGCGGAAAATCTCTATGAAAAGGTTCGTGCCTGTTTATATCTGTATGCAGGATATCGTTTTTTTCTCCAGGAAAGTAGAGAAATCCCCCAAACAGGGCATCTCGCGCCAGAAGGATTTGACGATTTATTAACCCGAAAATTTGAGCAGGCAGTAGCTCGTTTCAGAGCACAGGCCAAAATCGAAGGACTCAATGGCAACCTTGCCAGTGGACTGGCTGAAGCTTACCATCATCTGACTTTCCAGATTTTGGCTGATCAGGTACGAAAAAGTGTTCGCTCCAGCCTGGGCAACCGCTGGATGTTTAGAGGAGGACATATTGACGAGCATCCCATAGCCATTCATCCTCGTTTGTTGCAAATGGAAGATGGAGGATTTCTTTATCCTATTTTGAGTGAAGCAACGCCCGTGCGAATGGATTTAAGCCATAGCGGCTGGTCTGATATTTTTTTCCTGGGAATGGATTATCCCGAAGGAGCAAGGGTGATTAATGTGTCGGTGGATTTAGGCGTATTTGGGCGGGATGATAAAGTCGTGCCCCCTATCCACGCTCATTTTCGGGTGATTAATGAACCAGTGATTCGCCTGACCAGTATTGACCTCAAAGTGGCTAAAGATATCAGTGATCTGGACGATCTGTTTAATTTTGGGAATGATTACCTGAGCCTTCTTAAAGCGGGAATTATTGCTTCCGGATTTATTCCTCCTTCCTTTGAAGAAACTCATCAGCCTCTTTCAATGATTTTGGATAAAATTGTAGGAAAAGGGCTTGGAATAGAATTGGTTACCAAGGTGAACGATATTCCCAAAGGATCTCGTTTTGCTGTTTCGACCAATTTGCTGAGCGGAATTATTGCCGTAATGATGCGGGCAACGCGTCAGACACAATCTTTGGAAGGTCCATTAACCGAATCTGAAAAAAGAACGGTTGCTTCCAGAGCTATTTTGGGAGAATGGATTGGTGGTTCCGGAGGCGGATGGCAGGATTCCGGAGGTGTCTGGCCGGGCATCAAAATCATCGAAGGGGCTTATGCTGAGGAAGGCGATCCTGAGTTTGGAATTAGCAGAGGTTGCTTATTGCCACGCCAT
>JAGQVA010000464.1 GCA_020438265.1 Bacteroidota bacterium | reverse complement strand
GGCAAATAACTGAAGCAGACATTCACATTCAAAATTTACCTCCTGGTACCCGGGTATCTTCCCCCGCTGAAGCGCACCAGGGTCAAACCAATTATCAATTAAAAAATGAAGAAGTAGAAATTATTGGTTTTTTCTCTACTGAACATCAGGGCATTTTCACCCACCATGATTCTTTTCTCCACATGCATCTGATTACCCGCGACGAAAAACAGATGGGGCATTTGGATGGCGTTGTGTTTAGTCAGGGAAAGGTGAAATTATACCTTCCGATAAAATAGGTGCAATTAAGAATGATTTTCTTCTTTTTTCAGACCTTTCAGGTTTTCGAAAACCTGGAAGGGCTTTGAAATAATAAATCATTCGTAATAATCACGAATAACACCAGAAATCTCAACTCCAACCATGACCAATATCATCTAAAAATTGCTTCAAAGTGATTAATCTTATGCTCAGATAAATGACAGTGTATCAAAAGTTATTTTTCATAGTTTAAACCTATTCATAATTGGCACAAAAGCCCCTTAATTTATAGCAAACCAATCTATGTGGGCTTTTGTGTCTTTATGGTTCCGATTAAGGCTAAATCATCGCGGTGTAAACTGCCTTAATCCAATAACTCCTCTAATCATCTGAGCAATGAAATACCTTATCATGTTTTTTCTAACTGTGGGATTGCTTTCTTGCAACGCTCCCAAAAACGCCAATCAGAACATGGATTCTAAAGTCAATGATTGGGTGTCGAATCTTACCCTCGAACAAAAAGTCAATATTGTCGTCGGCAACGGCATGAATATGCCTGGAGTTGCACCTATTGGCCAAACCAAAGACAAAGTAGAAGGAGCCGCTGGTAGCACCTTTGCAGTAGACTCCTTGGGAATTCCCTCTATGATCCTGGCAGATGGACCAGCTGGTCTGCGAATTAGTCCAACCCGTGAAGGAACGGATCAAACCTATTATTGTACTGCATTCCCCATTGCAACTCTCCTTGCTTCCTCCTGGGATACAGAGCTGGTCAAAGAAGTTGGTAAGGCTATGGGTGAAGAAGTCAAAGAATATGGTGTAGATATCCTGTTGGCTCCTGGCATGAATATCCACCGGGATCCGCTGGGCGGGCGAAATTTTGAGTATTATTCAGAAGATCCTTTGCTCACCGGAAAAATGGCCGCTGCAATGGTCAACGGCGTCGAATCCAATGGAGTGGGTACTTCTATCAAACATTATGCTGCCAATAATCAGGAAACCAATCGCATGATGGTGAATACTTTTGTCGGTGAAAGAACTCTGCGGGAAATTTACCTGAGAGGTTTTGAAATCGCAGTAAAGGAAGCCCAACCCTGGACGGTGATGAGTTCTTATAACAAAATCAATGGAACGTATGCTTCACAAAATTACGATTTACTCACAACGATTCTTCGGGATGAATGGGGATTTGAGGGGCTGGTCATGACTGACTGGTTTGCTGGAAATGACCCGGTTGCACAAATGAAGGCAGGTAATGACCTGATTATGCCTGGTACACCAGAACAAAGAGCGGCAATTATCAAAGCCGTTGAAGAAGGTCGATTAGATGAAAAAGTGCTGGATGACAATGTGAGACGCATCTTGAAGATTCTGGAAAGAACCCCGGTTAACCAAAGTTATCAATATTCCGACAAGCCAAATCTTGAGGCCCATGCTGCGATTGCCCGAAAAGCTGCCGCACAGGGAGTCGTTCTCCTAAAAAATGAAGAAAATGTTCTCCCGATTAAAGATCAAAATCTTAACATAGCTGCTTTTGGGAATGGTTCTTACGAATTTATCGCAGGAGGAACAGGTAGCGGCGATGTCAATGAAGCCTATACAGTTTCTCTGGTAGAGGGCCTGGGCAATGCCGGATACGAAGTAGAATCCTATTTGAAAAACGATTATGAGAAGTACATTGCCAGCGAAAAATCCAAACAACCGAAAAAGCAATTCTTCTTTTCCCTACAACCTCCTATCGACGAAATGTCTTTAGCGACTATCAACATTGGGGAAAAAGCAGCAGAAACAGATATTGCTTTTATCACTATTGGTCGCAACTCCGGAGAATTTCAGGATCGAAAAACAGAAGGCGATTATTACCTCACTGAAGCTGAAACAGATATGATCAAAACGGTTTCAGCAGCTTATCATGCAGCGGGTAAAAAAGTAGTAATGCTTTTGAATATTGGTAATGTCGTCGAAACTGCCAGTTGGCAGAACGATGTAGACGCCATTGTACTGGCCTGGCAGGGAGGACAGGAAGCCGGAAACGCCCTGACTGATGTTTTGACAGGTAAAGTGAATCCTTCCGGAAAATTACCCACCAGTTTTACCCTGAAGTACGAAGATACGCCCAGTGCAAGTAGTTTCCCCGGAAAAGAGATTCCCGGAGCTGAAGAGGTCAAAATAGGGCCTATTTCCATGGGAAAACCTTCAGAAGTGAAATATGAAGAAGGAATTTTTGTGGGGTATCGCCATTATCTGACAAATGCAGTAGAGGTAGCTTATCCATTTGGTTATGGACTTTCCTATACCCGTTTTTCTTATGAGAAATTAAAACTGAGCGATAAGAATTTCGATGAAAAATTAACCGCATCCATTACCATTACTAACACCGGTGAAGTGGTTGGTAGAGAAGTTGTGCAACTCTACCTCTCCGCTCCTGGTGAGAGTCTTGAAAAACCTGTTGCCGAGCTCAAAGGTTTTGCCAAAACCAAAATGTTAAAACCTGGCGAAAGCCAGACCCTTACTTTTACCCTGACTTCCCGCGATCTTTCTTCTTTCGATGAAGCACAATCTGCATGGGTGGCAGAAAAAGGTGAATACGTGGTGAAAATTGGGGCTTCCAGTACTGATATCAAAGCTTCTGCTAATTTTTCAGTTTCTGAGGAAAAAGTGGTAGAGCGAGTGAATAAGGTATTACAGCCTGAGAGTATCCTTTAAGGAAAAATATTGGTAGAAAAACGCGAATGCACCTCTCTCCAGGGGTGCATTCGCATTTTCCAATCTTTTGTTTAAATTTCACAAAAGTATTACGGATACTCATAACCCCATTCATCTTAATAGCGAACCAATTATGAAAACCACCCCAATTGTATTGTTAACGATTCTGTTAACCGGACTCTTACCCTTATATTCACAACCCGATTTCAGACAAGGCTATATCATTACTCTGGAAGAAGATACCATTTATGGAGAAATTGATTACAGAGGAGCCCTTGATATGGGAAGTTTCTGCAAGTTCAGAGAACTGGATTCCGACTCTGTAAAACTCTTTAAGCCAACAGATATTCACTCTTTCAGATTTTTGGGTAGCAAATATTATGTTTCCAGGGAATATGAGGGAAAGACATACTTTTTTGAATACCTCATCAAAGGAATGATCAATATTTATTTCCTCCGCAGTGAGCATGGTGATAATTATTATTTCGATAAAGACTCGGTACAATTCAGGATGATTCCTTATGAAGAAGGAATAAAATACAGAGAAAACACAAGGTATTTTTTTCAGACTACGGATCACATGAACATGCTGCGTTATTATATGCAGGATGATCCGGATATAGAATCAAAGGTGACCAAAGTGAAAAAGCCTGCGCACAAGAATCTGATTAAAATGGCCAGGCAGTATCATTACAGTGTTTGCGAGGAGGGCGATGAATGCATTATTTATGAAAAACAAAGCCCTATAATAGTCCATGGAGAACTTTTTTATGGTTCCGGGAAATTTTATGAAAGTGATTATCGCTTCAGATCATTTGGAGGAAACATCTATTTTCTCTCTTCCAAAAATGAAAAATTTTCCTTTAAAACGGGTTTATTCAGACATACAGGAATAACCCAGGACGTTTATGGTTTCGGAATTCCTGTTCAACTGCAATACATGGCGTCCATTCGATGGTTTGAGCCAAGGATGGCTTTAGGTGTAAATATCTATCGAAAAGGACTTACTGGATTTTATGGAGAATACAGATATGCCCCGAGCCTGAACGCAGGATTTAATGTGCGCATTTATAAATCACTGAGATTGAGCGCCAACAGCAATTTTGAGTTCTCTCCAAAAGTATTCACTTTCGTTCAGGCCAAATTCAAACCTCTCTCCTATTTGCTGAATGTAGGACTTTATTTCAAAAAGGAGAATTAATTTGTACTTAGTTATAGAATGCGCATATTCACGTTGACAATTAGGTTTTGAATCAGAATTTGCTCACCTTCCGGAATACCAAAAATGAAAAAATTAGCTAAAAAGATCCTCATTATTATCCTTTCCATCGTAGCCGCAATATTTATCCTGGGCTTAATCATAGCCTTTCTTCCCGCTGGTTCGACCAGAACCCCAGTCGGAATTTCTCCCGAAGAAGCTGCTGCAAAAAGGCAAAATTTCACTCAGCCTCATCATTTGATAGCTACCTCCGATGGTGAAACCCTTTTCCTCCGCCAATGGAATCCAGACAGCATTGAACCTGCGAAACAAAACATAGCTGTGTTAATTCTTCACGGAGTTACCGCTCATAGCGGGGCTTATCAGACAGCGGGAAAAATCATTGCAAACGGAGGTTACACGACCTTTGGTATTGACTATCGTGGGCATGGGCTTTCCGGTGGAAACCGTGCGGATTATTCCGGAAAGGATCGCTGGATTGCTGATTTGTCTGAGACGGTTCATTTTATCAAGGAACTGGGTTATTCGAAGGTGATCATTATGGGGCATAGTTTAGGAGTGGGAGCCGCTATTTATACAGCCAAAAACATCCCTGAAGAAATAGTTGGGTTAATGTTGCTTTCAGGAGCTTATGAGGGACGCAAAGGAGTCAGAGAAGAGCCCAGTCTTTTTCAAAAAGCTCAAATACTGGCCAGTTCTGTTGTTCGTCCTTCTCATCAGGTCGTAGAATATTATCGGGACGGAATGACAGGGACGGAAGATCCTCTCTTTAATTTCCGCTATACTCTTCGTTTTCTGACTATGCTCAAAATGGAGGAACTCATTCTCCCCGAAGAATTAAATATTCCTACTCT
>JAGQVA010000463.1 GCA_020438265.1 Bacteroidota bacterium | reverse complement strand
CAGATTGGAGCGATAGCTGTCCAGCGTGATTTTAGAAAGATCTTTCCCGTCAATGGAAATCATTCCGGAATCGGGTGTCAGAAAGGAAGCGGCAAGACCTGCAATCGTTGTTTTTCCAGAACCGGAACTTCCCACCAAAGCTGTTACCGATCCCGAAGGCGCATCAAAGCTGACATTGTGGATGACTTCTTTCCCTTCTTCATAGGCGAATGAAACGTCCCGGAAATTGATGTTTCCCTTTACATGTTCAATTGTCTCAGTCCGATTAGGATCATCCGTCTCCTTTTCCATTTCCAATAACTCTTGAGTCCGGTCAAGACCTGCAAATGCTTCTGTAAGCTGGCTACCTATATTACTCATCTGTACAATCGGGAAAACGAGAAAAGCGATTAAAGCGATAAATAAAACCAGATCCCCTTCTGTCAGTTGAGCCTTAAAAATCATCGGTACACCAATCCACATAATTCCCAGTGTGATGATTCCTGCCAGGAATGTTCCCATACTTGTCACAAAGCTGGAAGCCGTGAGGGAACTTTTTATATTTTCGAATAATTCCAGGACACCTCTGTAAAAGATTTTTTTCTCCTGTTCTTCAGCATGAAAACCCTTGATAACCCTAATACCTCCTAATGATTCAGTAAGTCTGCCAGTTACTGCCGCCTGAATTTTGCTTCTTTCCCGAAATATAGGACGGATAATCCCAAAGGCTTTCATCGCAACTACCCCAAACAAAATCAAAGGAATTACAGCAAAAAGTGTGAGTTGCCAACTTGTATATATCAGAAGGACCAGGGAGACGATAGCGGTCAGCACACCTCCGATCAATTGTGTGAAACCTGTTCCTACCAGGTTCCTGACTCCCTCCACATCAGTCATAACACGGGAAACCAGAGCTCCTGACTTCGTATTATCAAAAAATTTCGTGGGCAAATGGATGATCTGAGCCTGTACCTGAGAGCGTAAGTCTGCAATCATGTGCTGGGCTTCCACACTCAATAATTTTACAAGTACAAAAGATGTAACTGATTGTATCGTAATTGCCAGACCTAATGCTCCCAGAACCAGATATAACAGGTTGAGATCATTATTAGGTAAAATCTGGTCAAAAACGACTTTACTTGACGCCGGCAAAACAAATCCGGCGGCTCTGTTTAAAATCACTAATAACAGCCCAATTGCCAGCATTTTACGCCTTGGCCAGACAAAGGTCTTTAAGGCAAATTTGACACTGGTACGGGATTCTTTTTTAGGATTGGGTGTTTTTGAAGTCGGATTATTGGCTGAGGCAGAAGTCTCAGCTTTATTCTTGGTAGATGTATTACTCATGTATAGTTAGTTTCTTGTTTGTCAAATATAACACAGATAGGTGCTTTTGTGTGACGGCTATGGCAAGATAATATTTTTGTAAGGAATTTCTTTTTAACTTTGCCCTTCGTTTGAAAAGAAGAACAATGAATTACGACGAGATATTTCCCAAGATTATTTCCCATGCCAAAGAGTATGGGTTTATTTTTCAATCCAGTGAGATTTACGACGGACTCAGTGCTGTCTACGACTACGGGCAACTGGGTGTAGAATTAAAAAACAATATCAAAATGGCCTGGTGGAAAGCCATGGTTCAGATGCATGAAAATATTGTTGGGCTGGATTCTGCCATTCTGATGCATCCCACTGTGTGGAAAGCTTCAGGGCACGTAGATGCTTTTAACGATCCTTTGATTGATAATAAAGATTCCAAAAAGCGGTATCGTGCAGATGTCCTGATTGAGGAACAAATTGATAAATACTACCAGAAAGCAATTAAAGATGCTGACAAACGAGCCCAAAAAGAGGGCTGGGAAAAGGGAAGTGAGGAATATAATTCATTTTTGGAAAAAGGGCGTAATGGAGTAAAAGCCCAGGAATTACAAACCAGGCTGGAAGAAGCACTGAATGCAGAAGATAGCTTAACTGCCCTTAGGGATGTTATTATCGAAGCGGATATTGTATGTCCTATCTCAGGTTCCAAAAACTGGTCTGAAGTAAAACAGTTTAACCTGATGTTTAAAGCTCAGTTGGGTGCAACTGAAGGAAGTGCCATGGACATTTATTTCCGTCCTGAAACTGCTCAGGGTACTTATGTCAACTACCTTAACGTGCAGAAAACTTCCCGAATGAAACTTCCTTTTGGTATTGCTCAAATCGGAAAGGCTTTTAGAAATGAAATTGTTGCCCGTCAGTTTATTTTCCGAATGAGGGAATTTGAGCAGATGGAAATGCAATTCTTCATTAAACCAGGTACACAGGGAGAGTGGTTTGAATACTGGAAAGAGCAGCGTCGTAAATGGCATCAGGCTCTGGGGCTTGATCCATCAAAAATGCGCTTTCACCTTCACGAAAAGCTGGCTCACTACGCTGATGCCGCAGAAGACATTCAGTTTACCTTCCCATTTGGTACCAAAGAATTGGAAGGAATTCACTCCCGTACAGATTTCGATTTGGGGCGTCATCAGGAGTTTTCTGGTAAAAAACTTCAGTATTTTGATCCTGAAACACAGGAATCTTTTGTCCCTTATGTGGTAGAAACTGCGGTTGGGCTTGATCGTACTTTCCTCGCGCATCTGAGCAATGCTTACGATGAGGAAGAAGTTCCCAGTGCCAAGGGCACGATGGAAGAAAGAAAAGTCCTGAGACTTCATCCGGTACTCGCCCCTTATAAAGTTGCTGTTTTCCCATTGGTTAGAAAAGATGGTCTTCCCGAAATTGCACGCGAAATCATCGACGATCTCAAATTTGAGTACAATGTCATGTATGACGAAAAAGACGCAGTGGGACGACGATATCGTAGGCACGATGCCATTGGTACACCTTATTGTGTAACTGTCGATTACGAAACCAAAGACGACAATATGGTTACCATCCGGGAAAGAGATAGCATGCATCAGGACCGTATTCCGATCAAAAAAGTCAATGATTATATTCGCGATCGACTGGATTGGAGGAATGTGTTGAAGTAGGTCATTTTTTGATGTTAAAGATATCATAGAGCTGCCCTTTCATTGAGGGTGGCTCTTTTTTTATTTAAAAAATGAGCCTTTTGAAAACTTGAAAAATACGAATATCTGAACTCGGACTACTTCAAAGGGTAAAATATTTGGACAAAAGCCACTATTCCTGGAGAAAAGCGGAAACACCGACCTAACCTTAATACATTGATAATCAAGGCAAAAGCATTCAATTATTCTATTCTCTACCTCTTTTTCCAAAACAATCTTCAAAAGATGTCCACAAAAATCCAAACAAGTAATCCTATCTATGTGATATGAATAAGAGGCAAAGGTTTTGGGTAATTTTAAAGCTAAGATTATAAAAACCATTTTCACAGTTAACCATGATTGCAAAATATTCGCAGTCATTTTTCAAAACAAAAATGCGTCATTTTATCAGTTTCTTTTTCCAAGAGAAAAATACTTCTTGTTTTCGAAGCAAAAAGTGCGCAAATTATTTTATAAAAAACATCGTTTATCTCACTTAATCTTGCCACAAATCCATGTAGAAAACGCCCATTTCAATCAGCTTTTTAAAAATTCATCAACCCATTAATTCATTTAAAATGAAAAACGTATTTAAAAGATCTAAACTATCATTTCTCACCTGCCTGCTATACTCTGTTGGCATCTTATTCCTGACTGGTTGTTTCCAGGAAGATATCCAGGAACAGGTCATTTCCCAGGAAGTGCCTTCAGAGCAAATTCAGAGAGCCTTTATACAATTCGGCTCTAATTTCCCCATAGATAAACTGAATCAGGAGCAAATCGAGCAAAAATATCAGGAAATGGTCAGGAATATTCCTGAAGAGCATAGAGTCAGACTTATTGAACTGATTGAAGAGGGACTTTCCAAGAGTCCTAATTACAGTAGAAATAGTATCGCAGCTAAAAAATCGGAAAGCCTTCTTTCCAATGGAGTCTCCGATGACGGATTTGGCATTGGAGTTGCCACCGCCGGGAATAAAGTTTATGTAGGCGCTAATAATACTCAAGAGGTATTTGAGTACGCAAAAACCGGGGGTACGTATAATTTAGTAAATACTATCACTCCCAGTGTTCCTACCGAAGACTTCGGATATAATGTTGCTGTAAGTGGCAATTGGCTGGCAGTTGCCGCTCCTGAATATGGCCCTCCTTATCCTTCCGGTGAAGGGAAAATCTTTATGTTTCAAAAACAAGCAGATGGTTCCTGGGCAGAACATTCAATCCTGACTGCGCCTATCGCTGGAGATCATTTGGGAGGGGATGGAATAGCCTTAAAAGGAGATCAACTGATTGCTACTAAAAGAAATTTTGTTTTCCCTAGCCCTGGAGGAGATATAGAAGTTTTCAATCTTAGCGGAAACACATGGATTTCTACAGGCACGATCCATAAAGCAGGATATGACTGGGTGAGCGTTGACATGGATAATAACGGGGATAGAATCATTGGTACAGGGGCTATCAATCAATCTTTTGTCACTATTTTTGCAACTATTTTTGTAAAAACTCCTTCAGGTTGGGTAGAAGAAGACGAAGTAGTAATCACACCTCCAAATCCTTTCTCTATTGTTTTTCCACGGGATGTAGCCATCCAAAATGGAACTGCGGTTTTGACAGCTGTGATACCAGGAACGATACACTGGGTTCTTAAAAATGATGGTGGAGACTGGAGTGTCGATCAGGAATTAAAAATACCTGCTGATGTCATTGCCAATCGCTGGACAGCCATGCACGGGTCTAACATTCTTATTGGTGTTTCTTCTTTTGCAAGCTATTCTTCAGACAAAGTCTATGTATTTAAGAAAAAAGGTAGTGCTTATAATTTAACTGAAACACTCAATCCCGCAGATGAAGGGGCAGATGTAATTATGTCAGATCTGGCTATGGATGGAAATACCATTGTTGTAGGAGCAACAAGAGCAGCAGGAACAACAGTACCAGGTAAAACTTACGTATTTGATTAGTAGCTTCTTAACCATAAAAACCTAAAAGACAAAAGCCATCTCAAATTTG
>JAGQVA010000462.1 GCA_020438265.1 Bacteroidota bacterium | reverse complement strand
GGAAACTGGATCGGGATTGAGGGTTATGGGAATAATGACCCTCAATTCACTTATCGTGTAAAAAAGATTCATTGGTAAAATGCAAAAAGAAAAGCCTGCTACTGCCTGAGCCCTTCAGAGATTTTTACCCTGGAAGCCTGTAGAGAAGGATACAAAGAGGCCAAAACAGATAACACAACTACTGTAATACTTACCAGTAAAAAATCGCTCAGGACTAAATCTATGGGAAAGGCTTTTACCCGGAAACTTTCGCCTCCATGGAGTTGAATGATGCCATAATATTTTTGGGCAAGGCCGCCAAGAAGCGCTACAATTACCCCGAGCCCTCCGCCTATACCTCCAACCAGTAAACCGTCAGCCAGAAATATTTTCCTGATTTTTGCGGAAGAAGCTCCCATGGATTTCAGAATCGCTATATCACGGGTTTTTTCCAGAACAATCATCGACAGGCTACCAACAATATTTACCGCAGAAATCGAAAGCATTAAGACAAGGATTAAATAGCTGACATATTTTTCATTCCGCATGACGCGGTAGAGAGTTTTATGCTGTTCATACCAGGTAAGTACTTCGTAGTCTTCGCCTAAAAGCTCCTGAAGATCTTCTTTGACAGAATTGGCTTTTTTTACATCCTTAAGCCTGATCTCATAAGCTGAAATTTCATCTTTGAGTCCAAAGAGTTCTCTCACAAAATAAAAATCAGTAATAACGTATTTCTCATCATACTCTTTTTGAATACTAAAATACCCTGAGGGAAAGACCACATCGCGGCTGATGGGATTGAGAATCGATTCATCCCGGGGAAGAAAAGATATGCTTACCGGATTAATTTCGTTATCAAGATCTGCACTTAAATTGGACGCAACAATGCTACCAAATAAGGCCCGGGTAATGCCATTACGGGGTTCAAAATCATAATCACCCACATAAACAAAGGTATCCAGGCGGTTGACGGACAGAAAGTCATCTTCGACTCCTTTGAGAACGCCATACGTTTGATTATCAATGTATTCCAGCCAAACTCTTCCTTCAATTGTACGGGTAATATTTTCTACATCCGGATGCGCCTCCAATTGACGATAAATTTCTCCATCATAGGTAAATACCTGCCCTCGGGCAGCGACAATTTTTATGTCGGGGTCCATGGCTGAGAAAAGATCTTCTATGAAATTGGTCAGACCATTAAACACGGATAAAACCAAAATCAGGGCAGCAGTTCCCACCCCAATTCCCAAAATAGATACCCAGGTAATGACATTGATCGCATTACTGGATTTTTTGGAAAACAAATATCGTCGGGCTATATAAAAGGGTAAATTCACAGGCAGAGGAAATTGGTCATCATGTTACAGGTCATCCAGAAGCTGGTTAATCTTTTCTGCTTCTCTGAAAGAATCATCAGGGTAAAAACGGATCTCTGGAATTTTTCTTACCTTATTTTTGATTTTGGCGGCAAGCTTTTTTCTGTATTCCCATACATTCTCATTAAGGTCTTCCACAACCTGCCCCAATGCTTTATCAGGGAAAGCGGTAATATAGACCTTTGCCATGCCAAGATCGGCAGGGACCCTTACTAAACTGACAGAAACCAGACTTCCACTCATTCCCATTCTTTCATGCTGAATGATTTCTCCCATTTCCTGCTGTATGAGTTTCGCTAATTTTTTTTGAACAATGGATTCGGACATATACTTTTGTGAGCATTGTTTTCACTCATCCTGAACACGAAGGTATAAAAATGCTGTCTTATTTTCGAATAATATCTTATGGGAAGCCATATTTCTGGCTTGGGGCTGTAGCGGTGATCGCACTTTTTGTATCTACCCTGTTTGGGGCTGCGTCCTTATTATCATCTATTCCCTTTCTGGAAATCCTTTTTTCTGATGAGACTTTACTGTCTCCGGCCAAACCTGCCGCAGAGGCTGGTTTTTCTTCTTTCAAAGATTACGGGTATTATTATCTCCAGACATTAATCATAGAATACGGGAAAGCCAATACGCTTTTATATTTCTGTTTTTTCCTTTCTGTCATCATCCTTATCAAAAATGGAACGCGTTATCTGGCTTCCTACTGTATGGCGCCTTTGGAGTACGGGATTATTCGCCGGATGCGGGCACATTTATTCTCCCACCTCACCTTGCTGGATTTGCAGTATTTTGCCAAACGAAAAAAAGGAGATATTCTCAGTATTATGTCGGGAGATTTGGAGACAATTATGCAATCAGTCATCAGTACTGTGCAGGCCGTTGTGAGAGAACCTTTGACGCTGATGGTTTATTTGGTTACGCTATTGATCATTTCCTGGGAGCTTACCCTGTTTTCTCTGATTATTTTACCGATTACGGGAATTGCTATCAATTTTGTAGTCAAACCCCTAAAAAAGGAAGCAAATCTGGGGCAGAAAATTCTGGGAGAACTGATTGCCCAAATCGAAGAGTTTTTGACCAGTATTCGAATCGTCATAGGTTTCCAGAAAGAAAAATTTGAGCAGAAGCGGCATGATAGTTTGAACGATCATTATACGAATTTACAAATTTCTATTCGAAGGCGTGTCGAACTGGCTTCCCCACTGACCGAAGTGCTCAGTATTCTGGTAGTCTGTATCATCATTTATTTTGGAGGATTGCTCATTCTTGAATCGGATGGGGATTTAAAGCCATCAGAGTTTATTGGATTTATCGCTATTTTCTCACAATTTCTTTCACCGATCAAAGTGATTTCCAATACGATTTCCAAAATACAAAAGGGAATTGCTGCTTTTGATCGTTTTGAGACCATTCTGAATGAAATACCCAGGATCCAGGAATCAGACCGGGCAGTACCCATTCCCGGATTTGAATCCGAAATTCGGTTTGATGATGTCTGGTTTAAATACGAAGATCATTTTGTGCTGGAAGGAATTACCTTTAGTCTGGAAAAGGGAAAAACAGTCGCTTTGGTAGGCGCTTCAGGCGCAGGAAAATCTACTTTGGCAGATCTGCTTCCCAGGTTTTATGATCCAACAAAAGGAAAAATCACCCTTGATGGACATGATGTAAGAGACATAAAACTGGCCGATCTCAGGAGGCAAATTGGAATGGTTTCCCAGGAGGGATTTCTCTTTCACGATACGGTAATGAATAATATCGCTTATGGAATAGAAAACCCTGACCGGGAAGCAGTTATTGAAGCAGCCAGAGTAGCAAATGCACATGAATTTATCGAACAATTGCCGCAGGGATATGATACGATTTTGGGAGAGCGAGGAACCTTGATTTCTGGGGGGCAAAGACAGCGAATTTCTATTGCCCGGGCAGTGTTTAGAAACCCCTCTATTTTGATTCTGGATGAAGCTACATCAAACCTTGATACCCAATCAGAAAAACTGGTCCAGCAGGCTTTGGAAAACCTTATGTCCAACCGCACTTCACTGGTCATTGCCCATCGTCTTTCTACCGTTCTTTCTGCTGATTTGATTATTATTCTGGAGAAGGGAAAAATTGTGGAAAGTGGTACACATCAGGAACTTATCGAGCTTAATGGGAGGTATAAATCTTTCTATCAGATTCAGTTTGGAGCCTGATATGGAAGCAAAATTTGGCCATAGACGAAAAACTTTCTCTGAAGCCACTGAAAAAACGACAGTTCGCGCATAAATCTTACCTATAGTACTTGATTATTAATTACCTTTATTAAAGATTATTCGAAAGCCGAAATCTTTATTCGCAAAAAAAAATGGCTACTAAACTAATGGTGTTTTTAGGAGATAAAAACCCTGTGAACTCCCAAACACAATTTTTCATGGCAAACATTTATTCTCATTTAGCAACCTTGTTCCGGGATACTTCCTTAAAGTATTCTGGATTCATTTTATTCTTTTTTCTAACCTCTTTTGTTAATCTTTATGCTGTTGACAAAGTCAGTACAGGCTCAGGCAATTGGATTGATGCTTCGACCTGGTCTCCAAGTGGTGTGCCGGGAGCAGGTGATAATGTGACCATTATGGCCGGGCATACAGTCACTATGCCTTCAGGCTCAGATCCTGCCAGTGCGTGTAATAACCTGATTATCCAGGCAACAGCTTCTTTGCAATTCAATAATAAAAACCATACGACCAATGGTACAACAACTGTAAACGGAACCCTGAATGATAATAATAATAACGGGGTAATGACTTTTGTTGGAAAAGTGACCATTGGAGCGTCAGGAGCATTTAACACAAGTGTAATCAATTCGAGCGCAAACCTGATTTTCCAAAATGGCATTGAAAACAATTCTGCCACTTTTTCAGGAAGGGACTGTTCTTTTACTACAAATGATCAGGACGTTAGCGGGGCTAGCGTAATTCGATTTACAGGAAACGTGATTATTGGATCAGGGGTAAATCTGACCAATACCAATACCGCAGGATTTACGATTGCCGGGGTTGGTGGTACAATTAACGGTACAGATGGAAGCTCTCAATTGACCAATGAAGCACTTTTTGTTAATAATGGAAAGAACAATTCAATGACCACCGGAACAGTAGATTTTACTGCTGTGGGAAATACTGTAAAATATAGTGGTTCTACATTTAATCAGGATATAATAACGACTACCTATTATAATTTAATCGCTGGTACAGATCCTGTAAAGAGTTATTATAACCGTACAGCTGCAGGCGATTTAACAGTTACCAATAACTTTACAGTTGAAAATGGAGCTGAATTTATCATAGATTCATATAACCTGACCGTTTCGGGAGAGGCTTATGTTTATGGTCTGTTTAATGACCGGGATGTAAATGGGACCAATAGTTTTGTCAATCTCGTGATGGGCAATGGTGGAGAAATTGATGGTTCTAATGCCAATCATGGTACATACACGGTATCAGGAAACCTGACCATCTCAGCGGGAACTGCCAACTTGAATGAAGCGGTAATCACGGTAAGTGGTACTACTACCATTTCTGGTGGTGCAACCCTGGACATCAGTCATTATATTGGAACCAAAACTTTTGGTGTGGTAAACATTGAAGCAGGTGGGAATTGGACAGTAAGCGTGGATAATAATGGAACAGATCTGGATTTCAATAGTGCT
>JAGQVA010000461.1 GCA_020438265.1 Bacteroidota bacterium | reverse complement strand
CTCCCTCAAAGCGCATGCTTTGTCACCCCCGACGCGAAGCGATCGGGGGCCTCCTATATTTAATTAGGATGAAAAAAGCTTCTTTTAGACCTAAAAAGGCGGGAAATAATTAAAAAAACATATGGGTAATGAATAGCATTGAAATGGAGGCACAATTATATGGTTCCCAGATCCTGCTTATGCAGGATAAATCACTGTTTCTTCGCCCTCAATAGTGAGTTTATTTCCTTCAGATGCTTCGCATCGACCAATAATTTTCGCCTCTATTTCAAATTCTCCTGCATGATCAATAATTGCCCTGGCGGTCTCCTTGTCGGTGTAAATTTCGAGGCGATGTCCCATATTCAAGACCTGATACATTTCACGCCAGGAAGCACCAGATGATTCCTGAATGATTCTGAACAGGGGTGGCGTGGCAAACATATTATCCTTGATTACATGAATGTTCTCTACAAATTTCAGGCATTTGGTCTGTGCCCCACCTGTACAGTGAATCAAGCCGTGAATTTTTTCCCGATGCTGGCCAAGCACTTGTTTCATCAAGGGTAAATAGGTCCGGGTAGGACTAAGGAGAAGTTTTCCTACGGGAATTGATGCGTCTTCCAATTGGTCAGTCAGGAGATATTTGCCTGAGTAGACCAAATCTGCAGGAATATTGGGCTCGAAGGTTTCAGGATACTTTTGGGCATAAATATTTGCCAGAACATCGTGCCGGGCATTGGTCAGGCCATTGCTGCCGATCCCTGAGTTATACTCTTTTTCATAAACAGCTTTTCCAAAACTGGCCAGTCCGACAATCACATCACCGGGCTGGATATCTTCATTGGTTATGACATCTTTGCGGGACAGACGACAAAAAGCAGTAGAATCATGAATCAGTGTTTTAACCAAATCTCCCACATCAGCCGTTTCTCCGCCTGTATTTTCGATTTCCACCCCATAACTCCTCAACATATCAAAACATTCTTCCATCCCCACCAGGATCTCGGAAAGCACCTCTCCGGGGATAAGAAACTTATTCCGGCCAATGGTATTGGAAAAAAGAAGGTGATTTGTCGCTCCGGCACATAACATGTCGTCGGTATTCATCACAATTGCATCCTGAGCAATTCCTCGCCAGACTGATATATCTCCTGTTTCTTTCCAGTATAAATAAGCCAGAGCAGATTTGGTTCCGGCCCCATCGGCATGCATAATATTGCAGAAATCGGGGTCCCCTCCTACTCTATCAGGAAGGATTTTGCAGAAAGCCCGTGGAAATAATCCCTTGTCCAGATGTCGGATCGCCTCATGTACCTCTTCTTTGCCTGAAGAAACGCCTCGTTTTGAATAATTTGTTGCCATGGGTCAAAGGTCTGATTTTTTGAATCAAAAAAAAAGGCTGCCCATAAAGGACAGCCTGAAAAAGTAATCTTTATTCTTTTTTATTCAAATTCAATTGAAGTGATTCTGAATTCGGTTCTTCTGTTAGCCTGCTCGTCTTCATCCGAAAGCTCTGGATAAATCAGGGGTGCTGATTCTCCAAAACCAAACCATGAAAGTCTTGAAGGCTCAATACCATTATCAGCCAGATACTTCACAACTGAACGGGCACGGTTATTAGACAAATCTTTGTTATAGGATTCTGTGCCATTAGAATCGGTGTGAGAACCCATCTGAATGGTAATATTAGGATTCTGCTGCAGGATTTTAATCAGATATTTGAGATCATCCAATGCATCAGTCCGAATATAGTATTTATCGTAATCGTAGTAGATATTCTGTAATACAATTGCTGAATCAATCACAATTGGTTCCAGTTCAATATCAATATTCTGAGTCAACTCTTTGTTTTCCTCAATACCTACTGTGGTAACCTCTTCCTCATTTGCGAGATATTCCAGGGCATTACCCAGGATTTTATAATTCTTATCACTTTCGAGAGGAAATTCATAACGGGCAGTCTGGTCAGTCTGGAAATTGCCAATTTCTATGATACTACTATCTTCCTGATATTCATAAAGAATAGCCGTAGCAAAAGGAATGGGTTGTTTGGTTTCCTTATCTCTGATAAAACCATTGACTGAAATATCATAAATAACCTTAGGATGGGCAATCGCTCTACCCCAGTAAATATCATAACTACCAGCACCTCCGGGACGATCAGAAGTAAAGTATACAAGTGAATCATCATCCATCCAGAGAGAACCAAAGTCGTTATAGGTTGAGTTAAGCGGAGCACCCAGGTTTACAGGATTATCAAAATTACCCAGCGTACCATCGGAATAGTAGATATCGTATCCACCAAATCCTCCCAGGCCTTCAGAAGCAAAGTAAAGGCGATTTCCTGCGCGGTTGATGAATGGACTCGACTCATTAAAAGGAGTGTTAATCATTTCACCAGCATTCTGAGGCTCAGACCATCCTGTTCCAAGACGTCGAGAAAACCAGATATCAAATCCACCTTCTCCGCCTCCTCTGTCAGATACAAACATCAGTGTGCGGCCATCAGGAGTGATAAAGGGCTGACGATCATCTGTTGGAACCTGCTTGGTTTTTCCACGACTGTTAACAATTATTTCCTTTTTTCCGGCTACTGTCTCGAGAAAAATAGGTTTTCCCCATTCTTTTCTCACAGGATTATAACGGGATTCAAAAATACTACAACCGTTTATGTTTTTCTTACTGTTACAAATGGTGAAGTACATGGTCAACCCATCAGCAGTAAAGGTGGCAGGACCATCATTTCCTTTGGTATTGATTCTTTTTTTACCGTAAGGGAAACGAACAATTTCTTCGCCAAAGGTGCTGTCATTTTCTTTCACTACATAGTAGATATCAGCATCTTTGGGCTCTCCCGTAACCTTATTTCTTTTATTTTTCTTCTTAGGCAAAGGCCGTGAAGAAGCAAAGGAGAGAAAGACATCTTCCTGGCGTTGATCCAGATAAGAAGGGAACCGGTCTCCGGCAGTAGAGTTAAAAGAAACAGGTTTAACCCTGAAATCAGGTCTTCCGGCCAGAGATCTTTCAGCGAAGTCGCAACCTGCAATTTCAAGGAGTGCTCTTTCCCGGTATTCATCATTCGTGGTGTGGCGAGTGATAAATTCGTTGAGCGCTTCTTTGCCTTTGCGGTAATTGTTGAGACGCTTATACGCCAGACCAATCTGCAAATAGACCGTATCGTTGCGGTCAGGATCGATTTCGCTAGCCTTTCTGAACCAACGCAGAGCCTCCCGATAATCTTTCAGGTAGTTATTGACTCTTCCGAGTTGGTAGGCTGCTTCAAAATTGTTTTCGTCTTCTGCCAATACCTGCTTGTAGGTTTCTTCCGCGTCAACCACGTTAAAGGTCTTAAAATACGCGTTTGCCTTCTTCAAGAGCTTATCTGTTTTTCCCGCCTGCGCCTGAACATTGAGAGAAACAGACATAAACAAAACCCCCAGGATTAAGGCCCATAGACGATTTGAAATGTTGAGTGTCATAAATACGGAGGTGTTAATTTCAAAAACACTGATCTTTTTGAGCAAGTTATATGTAGCAAACATAGAAAAAATCCCTTTATCACTCAATTTTTTAGAATAAAATTATCCATAACAGAAAGTCTCCTGCCAATATTGATATCGCACAAATAACAAAAGATTGAATGGTAGACTGTCCCAGCCCAACGGCCCCTCCATCGGTTTTAAGGCCCATAAAGCAGCCAATTAAGGCGATTGTCATTCCAAAAATAGTCGCTTTAATCAATCCTCCGGCCAAATCAGAGACAGCAAAAAAATCTCTGACCGAATGAAAAAAAACTTCATACGTAATGTCCAGAAAATAATTAGAAACCAGAAATGCTCCCAAAACCGCAATCAGAATTGAAAAAAGAGTCAGGATGGGCATCATAAAAGTAAGGCCAATAAAACGAGGAAGGACAATATATCTGACGGGATCAATAGACATCGTTCGCAGTGCATCAATCTGTTCTGTAATTTTCATAGATCCTATTTCTGCCGTCATAGAGGCGCCTATTCTTCCACTAATCACCAAAGCCGTGAGTACCGGAGCCATTTCCATCAGAATTACCCTTACGACCTGTCCTCCCAGGACATTGAGAGAAATCATTCCTTTGAACTGATAAGCAGCCTGCCAGGCGATAATCGCGCCAGAAAACAGCCCAATCAATAATACCAGGGGAATGGAATTTACCCCAACATGGTCTAACTGGTAGGTTACACGATTACGGTCTCGAAAAACAAATTGTAAATTTGTTATCAACCGCCAAATCAAATAGCCAAATTCACCTAATGTCAAAATTGCCCCCATTCGCTATGTACTCCTTCAACTAATTTAGTATATTTTCCCGGTATTTACTACCTGGGAAAAGAAAATGATAGAGATTCTTGTTTCCTCTCACACAAATCGGCTCAAATATACGCTGGATCTGATATTCAACCACCTTTTGGGAGTGGATTATATGATCATACCCGTAAATCAATACCAATCAGGCTTTCAGAAACCCGTTATCAACTATACCCAGCTCATTTTTCCGGACGTTTTTACCATCCCCAACACAGGATTACTAAAGGAAAATGAAATTCAACCCGTCGATATTAGGATAAAAAAAAGAGACATCCCTTATTTATTTTCTTTTTCTGTCAGTGCGTCCTCTTATCAGGTAGATTTTGACCTTTTTTCAGCTGTTTTTTATCTGGTCAGTGACTATGAAAAATATGCAGAAAAGCACCTGGATCAATATCATCGATATGACCAGCCCCGATATGAATCTTCACAGCTTGGACTTTCTGAAATTCCGCTTGTTCACTGGTATTGTGAGTTGTTATGGGAAAGGTTAAAGCAGTTTTATCCTCCCGAATACTTACCGAAAAGAAGTAAAAATCAATTCTCAGATCTCATCACATTTGACATTGATTTTCCCTGGAAATACAAATACAAAGGGCTAAAATTTACTTTGGGAGGACTGGCCAGGGATTTGGTGAAAGGAAAATGGAATAATGTGGCCAACCGCATTTCGACGATACTCACAGGAAAAGACCCAAATGATACCTACGAATTGATTTTTAATCATTGCGCGCCAGA
>JAGQVA010000460.1 GCA_020438265.1 Bacteroidota bacterium | reverse complement strand
TCAGATTGGTCAAATAATCCTCCGTAGGCTTTTAAAGGGGGATTTTGAGCCTGGGAAGGAATATAGATAATGGTGATTAAGCTGCAAATCAAGGTGAATTTCAGGGATGTCAAAAGTAGCGGTATATATTTCATTTTCTCTTGTTAGTATTGCAAAATTATCCATAAAAAAGTCAGAGGTCAGAAATCAGATATTAGAGGTGAGAAGTCCTTTTTTCTTCTGATTTCTGAAATCTGATTTCTGACTTTTTTATATATTATTCTGCTTCATTACTTATCTGATTATTTGTGGTTATCCAGCTAATTTAACCATAAACAATAGAATCAGAAAGAGGAATAGCACTATTGCAATGCATTTCCATATTTCTCACTCACGGGAATCCATTCTCCCCCAATCAGCAACCTGGATTTTTGTTTTGCCTCAATTTTATTCAGATTAATAATGAAAGAGCGATGGACTCTGCGAAAATTTTTATCATGTAATTCCTCGGCTAATGTTTTCAACCGGTTGAGCGTCAGAATGGGTTTTGGCTGGGAATCGAGAAATATTTTGACATAATCCCCCATGCTTTCAATGTAGAGAATTTCGCTCAGTGTAATTTTGAGTTCTTTATACTCTGAGTACACATAGATATATTCTTCTTCCTGAGAAGCAGGAGCAGATTCAGCCTTTTGCCTCAGGTTGATCAGTTCAGTTGCTCTTCCCATCGCGCGGGCAAAACGTGCCGGAGCAACGGGTTTGACCAGATAATCGACCACTTCCAAATCAAATCCTTCCACAGCATGCTCCTTATAAGCGGTCAAAAAAATCACCAGGGGACGTTCGTTAGGCAAATTGCGAACAAATTCCAATCCACTGATATCAGGCATATTAATATCGCTGATCAGGAGATCCACAGAATTATGACGGAGAAAATTTGCGGCTAATTCTGCGTCTGTAAACGTACCAACCAGTTCCCATTCAGGCAGATTGGCAGCCATTCTCTCGATCAATACCAATGCGAGCGGTTCGTCATCCAGAGCGATAAACTTCATTCGGACAGATTTAATTGCAGGGTTACAGTATGTTGTTCATTTACATCTTCAATATGCAATTGGTGTCTGTCTCCATACACATGCTGAAGCCGCTGACGGGTATTATTCATGCCGATTCCAGAAGGTTGACCCTTTTGTTTTTCTTTGGGAGGAAGGAGAGGATTCTTGACATGCAGGATAAGTTGGGCGTGGTTTAATTCAATGATTACCTCAATCTCTGCTTCTTTTTTGGTGGTTAAGCCGTGTTTGAAAGCATTTTCTATAAATGGGATCAAAATCATGGGCTCAATCTGAATATTCTCCGGAGGATTTTCAGGTAATTCTACTTTGAGGGTAATATTCGGCGGCAGCCTTAATTGTTGAAGTTCAATATAGTTTTTGATAAAAGCGAGGTCGGCAGATAAAGCAACCCTTGGATTGGCGCATTCATACAGAATATAACTCACCATTTCTGAAAGTTTCAATAAACCATCCGGGGTTTTATCCGGCTCTGTAACTGAAAGGGCATAAAGATTATTCAGTGTATTGAGTAAAAAATGCGGATTAATCTGGGATTTCAATAACGCCAGTTCTGCTTCCAGTCTTCGACGATTAGCTTCCTGCTCTCCTTTTTTCTTTTTTTCAAATGCTGCAAACCCGCGTATCGTTGCTGCAGCTCCAAATAACATCAGCCCAAGCAGAACGGGAGGCATAATATAAAATCTCCAGGGGACTTCGTGAGGAGTACCGTCTTCTTTAGGGGGAATGAAGGATAAATTCACATCAATAATGATTGACAAAGCAATATATCCTACAAATGCAAGTATCGAAAAGATAAAGAAAACCCGCTTTTTGTCTGAAAAATATAAAGGCAATAGCAGATGATAGATCACATTAAAAAATAAAACCAGCTCCAGTACCCGGACCGTAATCAACATAAAAAAACGAAAATCCCGGTTGCTGATATCACCAGAAAAGACAAAGACCGACCAGATTCCCAGCCAGACAGCGGTTTGTATAATGGTAGAATTGGAGATTTTCATAAGCTTTCATAGATCAAATTACAAAAATATACGAGTCTTTACAGCCACAATTTTCCCGATTCACCGAGACAATTCCCCTGCTTATCGAGACATGCCTTTTGACGAACAACTATCCACTGATCTTTGCGAATAATTGGCCAAAAGCAACACGAGCTAAAGTTAATCTCATGAAAAAATACTTCTTTATTCTCTTAATTATACTCATCGCGTCAGGTTCTCCGGTTCTGGCTCAATTTCCTCAGATGGGTGCGGGAGGTTTTGATCCTTCCAAAATGAATATCGGGCGTCTGTACGGAAAAATTGTTGACGAAGATGGTGGAGGCGTTGCCTTTGCATCGGTGCAGGTTCACGGGAAAAAATTTAATCCGGCAGATTTCTCTTTGAAAGATTCTATCTTCGCCGGACAATTAAGCCAGTCCAATGGCGATTTTGAGTTTAAAAACTTACCAGTTGTCGGAGAATACACCCTGGTTATCAGCTTTTTAGGATATGCTGAAATCCGTCAAAAAGTAGATTTTGGTATGCCTATGCCCATGGGACGCCCAAACGGGATGCAGCCAGGTAAACCGGATTCCACTGCCAAAGAAAACAAAACGACTCCTCCTCAGGGACAATTTCCCTCCGGAGGAATGCCTAAAATAGAATCTAATAAAGACCTTGGCAATATTCAGTTACAAGCCCAGGATGTTACTCTGGATGCAGTAGAAATTCAGGCGGAAGCTTCGGTCGCCAAACTGGCAATTGACCGAAAGGTATTCCGGATTGATAAAGACCTGACGACTGCGGGTGGTACCGCTCAGGATGCTTTGAGAAATGTGCCTTCTCTCTCTGTAGACCTGGATGGAAATGTGAGCCTTCGCAATGGTTCTCCCCAGATTTTTATCGATGGCCGTCCCAGTACTTTGTCTCTGGATCAGATTCCTGCTGATGCCATTGAAAGTGTTGAAGTTCTGACCAATCCTTCAGCCAAATTTGACGCTGGTGGAGGTTCTGCCGGAATCGTTAATATTGTTATGAAAAAGGAAAGAAGGATTGGCTATAACGGTAATGTGCGCCTGGGAGGCGATTCTCAGCAAGGGCTCAATTTCGGAGGAGATATTAATGCGAGAGGGGAAAAAATCAACGTTTTTGCTTCAACAATGATCATGAGAAATCGCGGGCAAGGTGAGGCCGAAACTTTCCGTCAAAACCTCTTTGGTGATCCTTTGACTAATATTACCCAAACTACTGCCAATCAAATGGAAGGGATGTTTGCCAATGGACGCGCCGGAATAGACTTCTTTCTTAGCAATCGCAATACGCTGACTGTTAGCGGGATGTATATGAGAGGGAAATTTAATCCTGTGGATGAATTGACCACTATGACTGATTTCCTTTATCAGTATGATACGATAAGTTCTTCTTATGTTCGTACCTCAGTTCCCGACCGCAATTTCCGGAACAAAGGAGTAAGCGTTCAGTTCAAGCATCTTTTTCCTCGTAATGGAGCGGAATGGACTGCAGATGCCAATTATAACCAGGTGCGATTTGAAGGGGGGAATCAATATAATACGATTTATGAGACGGGTCTGGAAAGCATGGAAAAACAGGACGGATTAGGGCAGGGAAGCTTTTTGACTTTACAGACAGATCTTGTATATCCGCTAACGAATGGAATTAAACTGGAGGCTGGGCTGAAGTCGACCATGCGCGACAATAGCAATAATACGCTCAGTTATGTTCTTTCTAATGATGAATGGGTAAGAATTCCTCAGTTGGCTGATTATTATGAATATGACGACGATGTGTACGCTGCTTATATTCAGGGTAGCAAATCTACTGATAAATGGGGTTTTCAGGCTGGTTTAAGAGCTGAAAGTAGCTTCTATGAAGGGCGTTTACCTGAAGTAGATTCTTCATTTGCAATCAATTATCCACTTAGTTTATTCCCTAGTGTGTTTTTGACCAGAAAGCTGAAAGGTTCCTCTGAATTACAGTTGGCTTATACCCGTCGGGTCAATCGCCCCAACTTCTTCCAGACCATGCCTTTTGTAGATTTTTCTGACTCACTAAACCTCAGAAAAGGAAATCCAACACTGTTGCCTGAATTCTCCAATTCTCTGGAATTATCATATCAGAAAATGTTTGGAAAAAATCACACGCTCATCGCCTCTGTCTATTATAAACAAGCGACCAATGTGATTACCTCTTATCAGTACAATGAGTATAATGAAACGATGGGAAAAGAAGTGGTGATTACCAGTTTCATCAACAGCAATCAGGCCTATGCTTATGGTACTGAGTTGACGGTGCGAAACAGTTTCTTTGGATGGCTTGACCTAACGACCAACCTGAACATTTTCCAGGCAACTGTAAATGCGGATAATCTTCAGGACGGACTTCAAATCAATCGTTTGAGTGGATTTTTGAAAGAGACAGTACAAATTCGCCTTCCTGGAAGTTTTTCACTGCAGGTGAATGGAGAATACCGTACAAAGGCGTCATTCACTCCTTCTAACAATAATAATATGTTTGGCCCTCCGATGTCTCAGAACTCCGCTCAGGGATATACACTGGCCTATTGGGTGATGGATGCATCTTTGCGCAAGGATTTCTTCGATCGCAAACTTTCTCTGACCCTTAGCGCTCAGGATATTTTCGCCACTCGCCGGATGGGTTCTTATACTGAAACGGATTTCTTTATTCAGGAAAGCAGCCGGGTGATGAACCAGCAGCAAATTCGCCTCAATTTGTCCTACCGTTTTGGTAAAATGGATGCTTCATTATTCCAGCGCAAAAATAACCGGATGAACAACCAGGGCAGCGATATGATGATGCAATAGGGGATGAGCAACCTCTGATTAACTTTACGTATTGAAAATGCTCGTTGTAGTTAAAAGGTGCTCTCTGAAGTTCAGGGAGCATTTTTTGTTTTGCGGCATGGAGGCCCCGGATAGCTATCGCTTCCGGGGTGACAAAGCATGGGCTTTGTGGATACACGCCGAACACTTCGGCGTGTTTTTAACAGCCA
>JAGQVA010000459.1 GCA_020438265.1 Bacteroidota bacterium | reverse complement strand
CTCTGCGCTCGCGGTTGATCTCGTCCTGGCGCTGACGCTGTTGAATAACTTCCGCTTCTCTGCGCTCGCGGTTGATCTCGTCCTGGCGATTGCGCTGTTGAATAACTTCTGCTTCTCTGCGCTCACGGTTGATCTCGTCCTGACGATTCCGATTCTCTAATTCATTTCGATTCTGATTAGGTCTCTCGTAACGATTGGCAGGGTTTTGATAACGTTCCTGGCGAGCTCCGGGATTCGGATCAGGCTGTCTGACCGCTCTCTGGTTCACTGACTGAGATACGATTCGATCGATTCCTGCTCCTCTGGGATTGGTATCAACTCTTCGGTACTCTTTTTTCCGCACTTCCTCACGACGACTCTGGCTCAGGGTCAGGATCTGGTTACGGTAATTTTCCCGTTCACGTCTTTTCTTTTCAATAATTGCACGCTTTTCTGCCAGAGTTAATCCTCTCAGATATGGAGGCAAGTCATTATCGTGAATATGCTCAATTCTTACCCATCCATGATCAAGTGCATTGATCAAATCCCAACGGTAACGGTTATACCAGGGACGGGTTTTGACAATGGTTCTGACACAGATATACACATTTCCTGAATTACGCGCATACCGGTCTTGTCTGATTGAACGATCCCAGTACGTATATCCATCCGCTCCATAAGGGATGTAGGTATTATTATAATACTCATTTAAAGCAATAATATCGCTATCATAATAGGTTTCATAGTGGTAATAATCTCCGGAATGATTAAAGTCAAGATTAGAGTACTGTCCATAACCTAAATGAGCAGCTTTTTCCCACTTCAGGTAAACCCCTTTGCTATAATCTCCTGCAAAAATCGTATTGACAATAATTCCCCGATCAACCGCCTGATCAATGGCTCTTGTATAACTGGTGCGTCCCTGAGTAAAGGATTCATTTCCTGCTATAAAAATCATTTTCAGGTCATTACGCGAATAACTCCAGTCCAATTCCTGAGCGGCTCGCATGATGGCTTCACCACAATATTCAAAATCTTCGCGAAACAGGTCATTCCTTGCCTCAAGGCGGTATAGCTCATCAGAAACCCAATCGAGGTCATAAGTAAGAGGTGTTACCATCCGGATAAAGGCATTTTCACGGCCCAGGCCGTTTCTTCCGTATTCGTATAAGGCTACTTCTACTTCAGGCATGTAATAGCCATCATAATTACTCATGATCTCATCGACCATAAACCAGAAATTGGCCTTGGCATGATCCAGTAAATCGTCCATACTACCACTGGTGTCCAACAGAAGGGCAATCTGTACTTTTTGTGGTTGGTCATCTGGAAGAGGCGCACTCATTCCTGAGGAGGCAATCAACAGGAAGATTCCTGTTATCCATGTATATAGTAAGTGATTTCGCATAACTTTTATTTATAAATCCAGACAAAATGTCTTTTGCTGGCAGATGATTTTTATTCAATATTAGTTATTGCCAAATACAAGCGCAACCGGGACTTTTAGACAGTGTTGATTTACTTTTTGATAGTGTATCAAAGAATAACTTTCGTGGTGGGCTATTTTCCTTGAATTTGAACTAATTTCTTCCAGCTATCCTCTTTTTACAAATATTCTTTTCAGGAAAGTTATTTCAAAGGCAGCTTTTCCAACAAAACTTCAGCGTCCTCAATACGAGACTTACCTGCATCCGGGGGTTGTATGGTTTTCAGATACCTTCGGGCCTCGTCTATGTCATTCTTTTTTATATACACCAATGCCAGATACCAACGAGCTTCAGTTTTGGCACGCGCATCAGAGACTTCAAGGATTTTTTCAAAAGCATTGATTGCCTGATCGTATAATTCTTCTACCAAATAACTATACCCAAGACATAATTGAACTTCATTGAACTGACTTGCTGATAAATCAATAGAATCTTCCAGAATCTGCTCACCCAGCGCAATTACATTTTGGTAATTCTGATTCTGGTAAGCAAGGATAAGGGTACTGATTATGTCCTGGCTCTCACTTCCTTTTAATCCCAATCGGGTTTCATAGGGATTCAACGCAGGATCGGAAAATGATGCTCTTTGACGAGAAAAAAACAGAATCGAAACAAAACCAATCAGTACAACAGCTGCCGCCATATAACGGGCCCAACGAGGGAAAAGAACCCTTCGAGGTTTGGCCTCGGCGTAAATACCCTCTACAAAAACGTCCTGAAACTGACTGGCAACAGATTCCAGATTTTCTCCCTTCAACATTGCCTGATGTAGCCTTTCCAGCGCATAGGCGTACAAATCATCTTCTTCGATGATTTTTTCAACCTGCATCATTTCCTCCTCAGAAAGCTTTTCTTCCAAAAAAGCAATCATTTTGGGAAGGGTGCGTAACGCGGGATATGTCGAATCGTATGTTGCCATTTTCTAATCTTCGAAGTATCGGGAAAATTCGTCTCCAAAATGTGTCTTTAGCTTTGCATGCGCCCTGCCAATAACTCCTCTTACCTGATTAAATGACATTCCCAATTCCTGTCCAATCTCTTTATAGGTAAGATGTTTCCAGTAAAATAATTCTACACATTCTCTTTGCCTTTCATTGAGCATCGAAAGCGCTTTATCAGCAATTTCCTGATAGTCAAGGTTTTCAATACTTGTATTTACCACCTCTTCTTCCTGACCAACAGAAGCCATAATCACCTGCTTGCGACTGATTCGCCTGGCCCGGTCAATAAACCGGTTTCGCACCAGCATACAAAGCCAACCCCGAAAACTGGTGGATATATGGGCCTTATTCAGTTTCTCTCTCAGGACGATAAACAGTTGGTGTGCATATTCAGAAACCTCCTCATCACTTTTTAAAAAACTAACTGCAATGGCGGTAATTTGTGGAGCATAACGCTCCATAAGAACCAGAATAATCGTTTGATCCTGCGTTTCCCGGTATTTTTCTACCAATACAAGATCATCAAGCCCTCGATAAGGCTGGGGCTCTTTTTCCAGCCAGAAGGCCAGAATGGATATTGGAAAATATACCAGCAATATTCAGTAAACCGTGATATTTGATTTCAAATTACTCCATTAATTCATTTTCTAACAAGACGATTGTGAAAAAACTTTATGCACGTTTTGGAGATTTTTTTATCAATACAAACCCGATAATGGCTATTATCCCAACAACAAGAACATATATCCACCAGTTTGTTGGCTGGCGAATAGGCCCGGGATCCCCTATCACTATATATCCTGCCCAGTAAAAAGGAGCTTCATTTTCGTCAATAAAAGCCATTTTTGCTTTTTGCATAGCCTGGTCCCGGGGCATTCCCTGATTGAGATTTTCATAAAACAGAGTCATCAGATCAGCAGATGTTTTATCATTCACTGACCAAAGCGTGGTAACGATACTGCTTGCCCCGGCAAAGGCAAAACCGCGAGCCAGACTTATGATTCCCTCTGCCTGTGTCAGCTTTCCCAGCCCCGTTTCACAAGCGCTCAAAACGACCATATCAGCGTTCAGGTCCAGATTATACAAGTCAGCCAGATAAAGTCCGGAAACGCCAACATAAGGTTCGCCCTCAGTCAGAACCGTATCATTCTCCCCGGAAAAAGCAATAAATGAAAAACGCGGATGATCGTCATTGACTTTTCCGTGGCTGGAAAGATGGAGAATTTGGTACTGGTCCGCCATAGAAAAAAAAGCTTCCTTTGTGGCCTGACTACCCAGGATAATATCTCCTCCCAATATTTGCTGAATGGATTTTACTTCCTGTTCACTGTAGACCAATGGCCCCAGATAAGATCTTCGGATTGATTCAGCATTGGCCAGGACTCCTTCTTTTTGTTTAAATGCAGGTGAAACTGCCAGCAATTTTTTACCTGGAATCGAACGCTTTCCGGAACGATCAAACAGTTGACAAAAATGTGTAGCAGAATAAGCGTAGGAAATAGCAGTTTTACTGACCAGATATTGTCCATCCTGATCCGTAAAAGTCTCAAAAGGTAAATATCCCAAAGCGCCATCAGGTACAATGACCAGTCGTTCTGGCAGATCTGTTATGACTTTTTCGATAAGTTCCTGATAAAAATAGCGCCCCATTTCTTTCCAGTTATCAGGAGTTGAGTGCTGCGCATGAACCCCAAAAATGGAATCACTTTGAAGGTAGTAGCTATAAATAGATTGCCGCATTTTCAGGATTTGCTCCACTCTGGGCAAAGGCAGGCTTTTCAAAAAGATATGCTTTCCATCCAAAACAAAAACGTAAAGGGCTTCTTCACCCCAGAAATATTCGACAAAACCAGCGCCAGAGGGTAAATTTTTCTCGATTAAATGGCGATCTGCGACCTCCGGAGAATAAACAATCTGGTAATAATCGGAATGTCTTTCACGAATGACTTTTAATAGAGAATCGTAGGATTGATGAAGAGAAAAAATGGTCGCGTTCAGTTTGGTTATTCGACCTGAATCCTGATCCATTTCGGCAGAAAGTCTTTCTTCCTCATAAAAGGCCAGTTTTTTCCCAAGGCTTTTTTCATAGTCGATGATTTCCATAGGGACGCTGGTCAGGCTTTGTGCGTAAGAGGCTCTGAATAACTGGTTAAAACGGGAGGCTTTCCCCTTTTCAGCGTAAATCAATGCCTTTTCGAGATATTCCTCCTTATGATCCTGATTATATAAATCCATCATCACACGGATTGCCTTTTCATAAATCCCTCTGGATTTGGCTTGAAGGGCGAGCAGGGCTTCTTCACTGCGATAACTGGAAATCATCTTGTCCAGTACACGAATGGCACGATCATAAATGTTTGCCAGTTTGTGCAGTTTCTCCGGACCATTTTCCAGACAAGTTTCAATGAAATTTGCCTTCTCTTCAATGGTTTCCAGTAAAATGGTAGAATTCAAAGCGGCTGATTCAGGATCGGGCAGATCATCAGCGGACGAACTGGAAAAACTTTTTACATTGGCTTCAAAAGCCTGTTGAAAATAGGAATCAGCCGTTTCACAATCCTTCAGTCGGGTATAAATATCGGCAAGATTGAGATACGTTTCCGCCAGGTCAGGGTGATGGTTTCCAAAGTTTTGGGTTTCTATGCCAGCAGCATCCTTGAAATAT
>JAGQVA010000044.1 GCA_020438265.1 Bacteroidota bacterium | reverse complement strand
ATTTTGCTTCCTTCAGGACTAAATTTAATGGCGTTAGAGATCAGATTAGAAATAATATGCTGAAGTTTTTCTTCATCATAATCCATCAGAAATTCCCCCATCTCAGGATAAAAAACCAATTCAATATTTTTACTGGCAGCAAAAGAATGGAAAGATTCGACAAGATACTGAAGATAGGCAATGATGTTTCCCAATACCAGATTTAGCTCCAGTTTACCCGATTCGAGTTTAGCAAGATCCAGCATCTGATTCACCAAACGAAGCAAATGCTGACTATTGCGCAGAATCATTTTTCGGGACTCCTCTGGCTCTATAATCTGTTCAGCCATCCCGTTAATGACCGTGAGTGGCGTACGAAATTCATGGGTAATATTGGTATAGAGTCGGGATTTGACAGAATCCAACTCCTTGAGACGAAGGTTTTCAGCATGTTCCAGCCTGCTACTAAGCTGATAACGATAAAACACATAAACAAAAATCAGGAACAGAACCACAAATCCGGCGATAGCCCACCAGGTAGTCCACCAGGGCGGGGAAATAACAATCTGAATAAAATCTCCTTCTTCATTCCAGACTCCGTCCGCATTGGATGCTTTGACCCGAAAGGTGTAGGTGCCAGGAGTAAGGTTGGCATATCTGACTCTTCTTTCCAGAGAAGGTTTGCTCCATTCATCATCGCGATTTTCCAGTTTCCAGGAGTATTGGTTTTCTTCAGGATGGGCGTAATGGAGAGCGACAAATTCAAAAGCCAGATCGTTTTGATCATGGCTGAGAACGATTTTATCTGTGAAGGAAACAGCCT
Organism: Bacteroidota bacterium; assembly: GCA_020438265.1. Lineage (GTDB taxonomy): Bacteria > Bacteroidota > Bacteroidia > J057 > J057 > JAGQVA01. The sequence goes on along the minus strand of JAGQVA010000044.1, from coordinate 14,027 downwards.
GTTTGAATATTTTTCCGTCAGGAGCGGAGTAAATGGAATCCAGAATCTCTACCGCAGTAATATGAACGAAAGGGAGGGTGGTGTCCTTCTCTATCAATTGATTGGGTTGAATGCGGTTAAGGCCATTCTCGCTTCCAATCCAGACATCTCCATCCCGGGTTACCAAAGAAATGTAGAAGTTGGCATAAGGCTGAAACCCATCTGTTTCAAAATAATTCTGAAAAGTTTCAGTTTTGGGATCAAAAACCGATAATCCTCTACGAGTAGGATAATAAATTTCTCCCTGGTGGTTTATGGCTAACTCTTGGGATAGATAAGATGTGAGTATATCGTTATGCAATAATCCCTTAGACTCTCCGTAAATCGAACTATTTTGAGTTCTTGAATTTATATGTACCAACCCGCCACCGCTATAAGTGCCCAACCATAATTCTCCTTCAGAGTCAACAGCATAGGCCGTCTCGGAAGGTATATTAATAGGATCCGGATATAACTGGAAGCGATCATTTATCGGATCATACCGTTGGAGCTCTCCGCCAGTGCCAACCCATAATTGGTTTTCCGAGTCCTCAGCCAGAAATACGATGTCATTACGGGAAATGTAATTCGATGCTTTAGAGGCCGAATTGTAATGAATGAAACCTGTTTCTGATTCGTTTAACCGAAATAAACCCAAACCATTATTAAGCCTGTCTCCTAACCAGACTCTGCCTTTGGAGTCTTCATATAAGATTTCAATCTGATTACTCAATAATGAAGTAGAATCCTCCTTAACAGGGAAGAATTTTTTTAATACTTTTCCGGTTTTTCGGTCAAGAACATAGGTCCCGTCTTTCCAAACGGTTACCCATAGACGATGTAAATGATCTTCCAGGATATTAGAAATGGCAGAATCAGCTGGAATAGCAGAAATGATTTGACAGGTTTGGGTAGACTCATCGAATAAAAACAATCCTCTGCCAGTAGCTACCCAAATTAACCCTTCAGAATCTTCATAAATTTCATTTACGGTTCTTCTCTCGGGAGAGAATTTAACAGGTTGGAAAAGGTCCTTTTCAGGTATATATCGAACCAGCCCTCCGTTAGAAGTGCCAACCCAGATCCTCTTTTGACTATCCTCGAACAGGTCTCTAATATTTGTAGGTGGCAAACTATACGGATCATCCTTTTTATGCTGATATAAAGTCATTTGTTTTTTAGGCGGAGGTGCTTCTTTATTCAGACTGCCTCTGAAACCATACCACAAAGTCTTGCTATGATCTTTGAAAAAATAACCATTTACAAAATAACCATTGGCAGAAACCGGGAATTGATTGGAGGGTTCATTAAAATTATGATCATAATATTGAAATGATCGGGAAGACAAATCATAACGCAAAAACCCTGTCCCGTTGAGAGTCAATACTTCATAAAAAAGTTCTTCATAATCATCATACCATATAATCAGGGGCCAATAAGGTTTAAGCGTATCTGAAAAAATCATTGGTTCTTTTCCATGCAGATAGCGCGTATAGATTTCTGTCCTGGGGTCAAAAGCAGTGATGTTTCCGTTTTGATTAATCACCCAGTACACTCCCCAGTGATCTTTGAATGAATAGCGAGGAATCCCCGGTGCCAGGCTATTGGAATTATTGGGATCATAAGTATGATGTTTTATTACCTTTTGTTCGATTAATCCCCATACATAAAGACCGTTCTCTCCTGTTATCAGAAGTTCATCTGTTATATTCTGGGCTATTGTAATGATTTTATCAGTTTCCCCGGTACCAGGAAAAGGTGTTCCAGCCGGCACAACGATTGCAAAAGTGTCCACTTCAGGCACCCATTTTCGCAGATTAAATGCTCTATCCAGAATCCAGATTGTACTGTCTGAGCCTGCAATGCCCGTTTCTGCGATATAACCATGCTGACTGTAAATGACTGCATTATATCTTCCAAAGATATTAGAATAAGGATAAGTATATAGTTTTCCGCTTTCAGGATTTAACCGACAAAGTACCTTTGTGCGTTCTGCTAGTGAAAAATTTGAAAACCAGATATTTCCTCTTTTATCTTCCAGCATAACATTACAGGAATAATAATGTATAGAATTGGCTGAATCTGTCAGATAGTTATGAAACTCTTCGGTTCGGGGATCGAAAGAGGCAATTCCCCCTGGGGATTCGACCCCACCTAACCACAATTTCCCGTCTTTTCCCACGAGCATTTTCCCATTCAGGTTTTTTAACTTCAGGTCGCTATCATTTCCTTCCTTGGAAGTAGAACGATAGGTTTTAAACTCATATCCATCAAATTTGACCAGGCCATTTTGAGTCGTAAACCAGATAAACCCCTGTTGATCCTGGAAAATGGAACTTACATATTCTTCTGGTAATCCTTCTTCAACCCCATATTTTTTAAAGACAATTTTTTCTTCCTGGGCCTTGAGCGGAAGGTAAATAAAGGAAAGACAGATGCTGATCAGAAAGCATTTTGAAAACAGATTGTATAAAACTGTGCGAATAGTTTGGGTACAATGTGCCATTTATTGGAGGTAATGTACCCTAAGATAGGAAAAATCATTTTATTTTATTTCCATGGGTTGTTTTTTATTTTATTGTAGAGACGCGATTCATCGCGTCTCTACGGAAATAAATACAAAAAAAACAATAAAATACTACATCTTCACGAATGCCTTCGTAATGGCATGATTCCCATCGGACAATAACAGGTGATAATTTCCACGAGGCAATTGCCCGAAATCGACCTCCCATTCGGCCTGATATAGATTTTTGGTTAATTTTTCGAGAAGAACCTGCTGGCCTTTGGTGTCAAATACCTTCAGGGTCATTTCTCCTTTCCAGTTATTGGTCAGGGTCAGGGTAGCGATGGTTTTCAGAGGAACGGGATACATGTTTAGTGCATCATTTTCCTCCCGGAAATCTTTAATGGTGGTGGTGAAGGGACTTTCATAAGCGCCGGCATCTACCACAATTCCCTGAAAACGGGGATTACCGGCGAGGTCAGGTCGGTTGGGATCAAATCCCTGGTAGAATACGCCCAGATCCACCGCCGGACTGGTAAAATGAATCTGATACGGATGTTCTCCTTCTCCCTTAAATTCAGGATCAGCACCTTCCATATCAGATACCTGCAAATACTGACTGGCGCTGCTGTCGCTGATGAGGTTGCCTCCCAGAGAGGTTATGATTCCGTTGGTTTCAAATTCTATATCAGGGTGATTGGGGCTCTGGATAATATTATTGCGCAGTTGTAAAATGCCACTATTTTTCACATTAAGGGCTGGCATTTCATTGTCAGCGAATGTGTTATTTGTGAGAATATTTTCGGTAGTTTTTTCTGTTAAAATAACTGTCTGTCCGCTGTCATGCTGGGCAAATAAACAGTTTTGCACATTGAGTTCAATAAATTCAGAAAGACCAAGTGTCGGCACGGCTAATACCTCTGCTACTTCAATGGCTGCCCCTCCTTTCAGGTTTTCGTTATCGATAAACTCACAATTTCTGATTGTGTTTTTAAAATTGGCAAGCCCGCCAGTGATACCTATTCCTCCGCCGTAGGTTTTCCCCGCAGAGGGAACAAAACCATTTTTCTCAAACCGGCAATATTCGATGACATGATTGGCTGCCAAACCTGACTGATAGCCAACAATCACGATTCCCGGACCTCCCTCGGTGGTAAAAAAAAAAAAAAAATTGCAATGGCTCACTAATGCATCCAGTTCGCCTCCGTTGAGCGTTTCAAAGAGAAGACTCCCGGCTGAACCACCTGTATTAGCGAGAAAATCTGAATTTGTGATCTGAAGACTGGAGTTCGTGTTAAAAACTCCGGCCTGTATACCGGCTCCACCAGCTAAAACCGTAGGGGTAATGATATTTTCTAAAAAGATACAACTATCAACATTTACGCTGGAATTGGGGCCCAAAAAACTGACCTTCAAGCCACCCCCAATTTTCTCTGCTACATTTTCTTTAAACAGACAATTGCTTACATTCGTTGTACCGGAATTGGAAGGCCCATCATAAAAAATCATCATTCCTCCCCCATTAGGGTCATATCCCGCTCTGATCGGCGAAACAATATTCCCAATAAACTGACAATCCCTTACATTCAATAAAAAATTTGCTGCTTCAGGTTCGGCATATAAACCAGCTCCTAAGGTAGATTCATTGCTTTTAAAAGTACAATTTTCAACTGATACGCTTTCATTATTAATCGTTTGATATATCATTACTCCTCCACCAAGGAAGTTTGCAGAATTATTATTGAAAGAACAGCTATAGATTTCGACTTCACTATTGCTGATTCTGATTCCCCCGCCACTGCTTCCAGCATAATTTCTTTCAAACTGGCAATCTTTAACTAGTGATTCAGTGTTAAAACCATTCACATCATTAAAGCTGATTCCTCCTCCGCCAAACTCTGACCCGTTAAGGAAGAATTTGCAGAATTCCACTTTGGCTCCGCTTGCCCCAGCATTACCAAAATATATCGCCCCTCCATAATTCCGGGCAAAATTTTCGGTAAACGTGCAGCTTCTGATAATCGGATGCCCCAATGATACAATTCCTCCGCCTGCATAGGTAAAGGGTGCAGCCGATGTATCAGCATGACCTCTCATGATGGTAAAACCATCCAGGATAGTAGCATTGGTAATGGTAGCCTGAAAGGTGATTATGGTACGGGCATTATCTCCTTTGTTCTTAATCAGGTCTTCAGGGATATCATCGCCATTGATATCTCCGGAAAGAATCGTCAGATTTGTGGAATCATCGCGCTGAGACAGTATCGTTTCGGTTCCGGCAAATCCGCCGTAGATTTCCAGGTTTTTATTAATGGAAAAAGTAGCACTCAGCGTATCTCCGGGGAGATAGGTTCCGGCTGCCACCCAGATCTGATCTCCTGCCTGGGCAGTCTGGATAGCTACAGAAAGCTTTGTATAAGCATCATTCCAGCTGGTGCCATCATTGATTCCTGTAGCATCAGATTTGACAAAAATTTGCGCGTTGAGACAGTTTAGGTTGAAAACGATCAACCCAACAAAAGTGATTAAGTATTTCATTGTTTTATTGTTAAAGGTTTACAGAATGATTTGAATAGATTAATTCGGATTGTTTAATGGCATCTTATCAGGCCCAGGAGGATTTAAGCCTTGAGAAATTACTTCCAAAGCATGCACATCAATCAGGATTCCCATTTCGCAGGAAGAAATTTGAATCGGTTTTTTGGTATAGGTAAATCTGACCCTTTGATAATCTTTCCATATAAACAGTTCATTATTTACAAGAAAAGGGTCGTATTTTTTCCCATCATCACCATGAATAGTAAATCCACAAATAAACATGTAGGAGTAATCGCGGACGGTGCCAGTCATTGTGAATGTATCAACGGCGGGAAATACGGAGAATTGGTTGAGTTGTGGCATTTTTGTTTCCGCCAGATCAGGTACAGGAAAATCGGTTTCTTTTACACAGCTATTCAAGCTGATAATCATACATAAAAGCAGTAAAACAGAGGCAGAATACTGCCAGCGGTTGGTTGTTGGTTGTTTGAGATGATACATAATTTTGTGATTAAAAAGGTTAAAACCTGATGTCGTTGACACCAAGTTGTATCAATCCTCAACAAACCTTTTTCTCTTATTGGTCAGAGATGATCGCAGATGTTGCAATGGGGGTAAAAAAGCTATTGTACATGTTGCATGCGAATATATAAATCACTAATAATCAACATCTTAAATGTTGCATACATTATTTAATAAAAAATTATGCCTCCCGTAGTTACATTTTTCTAATCCTATTGAACTAATTCATAAATCATAACAATCAATCATTAAAAATTACACAAATGTCATTCAAACAATTTTTCTCCTACGCTTTATTCTTCGCTTTCATTCTTACAAGCACTTCTGTTTTTGCTCAAAGAAAAAGTGGTTCTGTTTTCAAACGCGCTAATGCGAAAATGACAACGGCTGTCGAAAAACACCTTGCTGGTTTGGCATCTAACCCTTATCAGTTTAAAACTGATCTCAGGGCCGGAACCAGCGGTTTATGGACAGACATTTACGCGCTAAGAAAGGCTTATGATCTGAATCCCAATGATCTGTCGTTTAAGGTGAGCAATCCACAAAATGTGATTTTGATTCTTCTTCCGCTACAGAGCCCTATTAAAGCAAATCAGAGGTTAACAAATGATGCTTTAAGAGACGCAACACTCAGAAGCGCTCTTACTAATAATGAAAATATCACTGATTGGAGTCTGCAAGCAGCATTTATTCTGGTTCGCGACCAATTAGGCAATTTTGAAATTCAGGATTTGATGTCAAAATAAATAATGTTGATTGGGGCGGGGAGAGACAATGGTCTTTTTCCGTCTTTTTGTTTTTGGTCTTTGGCTGTTGGATAAAGGCCAACAGCCAAAGACCAAAAACAAAAACCTCTACCATCCTCTGGTAGTATTCACCAATGCCAAAGCCGTTTTCACATTCTCTGTCAGAGCCGCATAATTTCCTTCTTTCAGCACTGAACTGGTAATCAAATTAGATCCCATACCCAAACAGGTAGCACCGGCTCCATACCAGGCTTTAAAGCTCGCTTCATCAATAGAAACACCACCGGTAGGCATAATCTTGGTCCAGGGACATGGGCCTTTCACCGCACTGATAAAACCAGGACCTCCCACCTGAGCACCGGGAAATATCTTTACAATTTCAGCTCCCAATTCTTCTGCATAACTAATTTCTGAAAGTGATCCACAACCAGGAGACCATAATACCTTACGACGGTTACAGGTTTTTGCCATTTCAGGGTTGAGAACGGGAGAAACGATAAAATTGGCTCCCAATTGCAGGTAAAGTGCGGTGGTTCCTGCATCAACCACTGACCCAACACCGAGGATCATGTCCGGCAATTCTTTTGCGGCGTATTTATTTAACTCACCAAATACCTCGTGAGCAAAATCGCCCCGGTTGGTAAATTCCATGACCCGTAAACCTCCCTCATAACAGGCCTTTAACACCTTCTTGCAAACCTCCAGATCAGGATGATAGAAAATAGGCATGATACCACCTGCTTCGATGGTTTGAGCAACTTGAATACGCTGAAAACGAGCCATAGATAATAATTAATGTTGTTGGTTAAATGAATGAGCTAAATTAAGAAGAAATATATTTTTCAGGGAAATTTATCTATCCAATTGGTAAGAAAAAACGAATTTTCCACGAAGGGACGGAAAATTTTCCGTCCCTTCGTGGAAAACATTTTCTACTCCACATCAAACTGCATCTCCCCCACTATCGGACGCCCGTCTTTGGTCATTCCTTCAACTTTTACTTTATAAATCGTCGTCCGGTCAGCGGTAAAAAATTCTACCTGCGCTTTTCCATCCTCTCCAATCTTCACAGATGGATTCCAATATAAGGTCATCCGGTAATCCGGATTATTATGTGCTGCGTTTACCTGATCATAAACGGGCATATAAAACTCTCTCGCCTGATAATAACCCGGATGGGTAATCGTCAGAATCCCGTTCTTTGTAATGTATTTGGGGTCAATTCCCTCTGTGCGTGTATAAATAGCCACAATCCCATTCCTTCCCTGCTCACCATAAATGGAAGTTGCTGAAAGCCCTTTTACCACATCAATAAAATCTACCCGCTGGGCGTTTATGGTATTCGCTGCGACCGGATCTACGGGCACGCCATCCAGCAAAATCAAAGCGGTTGTATTCCCTGTAATTGAGTTATACCCTCTGATTCGCACGGTCTGGTCTACTCCGGGAGTTCCTACCAGTTCTATTCCCGGCACTCGTCCCCGGATCAACTCAAAAACAGAGGTTGTCAAGACATTCCCGGCAATGGAATCCATAATGATGCGGTTGTCGGGCCTTTTATACAATACATCCGGTCGATCAAAACGGTCAATCATCGGCTCTGTTTTTTTGCCTTTGATTACGACCTCATCGAGGCTAAACTCCTGATATTTTTCATATTCGGTTTCCAGCATCTTCGACCAGATTTGGTCATTTTTTAAAGATTCATAAGGATTTTGCTGTTTTTGAGAAGGGTTTTCATAGCGAACGGGATTCGCAACAGGGCGTCCATATTTTGTCATCTGAATATCTACATTTCGGCTTCCATCCGGTCCAAGTCCACTCTCTTTTTCCGACCTGGATTTCTTCTTTTCCTTGTGTAAAGCTGCCTGAATAACAATTTCAGTAGTATCCTCAAACTGATAACCTGTAAAATAAAAGGCCCCTTCTTCATTGGTTGTCGTTTCATTCATGAGAATATCTTCCCGAAAAACGGTCAGAGAAACATCCGCCTGCACCGGTTTATCCGGGTTATTCAAACGGGTAGTGGTTCCTTCAAACCCGAATCCTTTTTCGTTGGGAAAATGAATTTCGGGGTTCCCGACATCCAAAATATCTTTCCATTTAAAACGCCTCCAGCCCTGAGTCATCATTAGCAGATCAACTAAAGCCCTTTTTCCGGGATTATCTTCTGTAAAATAATAATCGGGATGTTCTATTTTTCCCTTCAGATCCGATGATAATAAGAGATAATTGCGAATATTTCTATCGGATTTTTCACCCACATTTTGTAAAATATCAATCACACTTACTGACAGATCTGCCGGCTGCACATTTTCCTCCAGTTCAAAAGTCAGCTGTACTTTTTCTCGTTTTTTATGCGTGGGGAATAAGGTTTTGATATTCAGATCAGGATAATTTTCCGGGTGATTAATAAAACACAACCGCTCAGCCACAGGAGTTCCCATCGCGTTAAAAAGGGTAAAATGAGCCACGCCATTGGGAATATCATCCACAGGAAGGCGAAACCTTGTTCCTTCCCCGCTCATTCCTTCGATCAATCCAAAAACCTGTCCCCGAAGATGGCAAAACAAAACGGCCCCATTCAGCCCATTGGGAATATTGGTCTGAATCGAGACTACAATTTCATCCTCATTCATTGCATTGGCCTGAATCACATACCCCGAAGAAATTGCCTTTGGTAAATCAAACGTTTGGGTTTTTCCCTGAAAAGAAACTTCTGCCTGATAGGTTTTTCCGCGTTCTGGCTGAAGTTTTACTGAACCCAGGCCAAATTTCAAAGTGCTGAGTGGAGCAATGGGCCGCCCATCCTGATCCAGAATTTTCCCCTCTACATCAATTCCTTTTCCGGTTTGATCTACCGCTTTAAATGCAACTACCGAAGGAATCCCTACTGCCAAATCTCCACCTTCCGGGAAAAACTGAACGATAAAATCATTTTCTGAGCCGGAAGTCTCCAATCTATTATCATTATCCTTTTTTTCAGCGCTATCACCTTTTGCCAGGAACTCAAAAGCATCCCAAACCTGTACCGGTTTCTCAAAGAAAAAACCTTCATCGTAATTGCGCATGTATTGCGTATAAGCCCGCAAAAAGTATTTTCCAGGCTGCCAGTCCTGTGAAAGTTCAAAGTCTCCTGCTCCTTTTCCCTCGACAATTTTGATATTTCTTGCAGCAATAATCCTGTCATCAGGTCCAATCAATTCTACATAGACTACCGCACTGAGCGTATTGGGCAAGTGATCAATGGCATTGACCAGATAAACTGAAAACCAGATGGTTTTTCCCAGTAAATATGACTCCTGGTCATGATGGATATAAATTTTTTCATGCGAAAAAGAGAGGTGAAATTGATTGAATTTATCAACCATAGAATTGGGCGAAAACTGCCCAGACAGGGTCATAGGCAAAAAAACAATTCCAAGTATGAATGCTCTCATGTTAGTTTCGATTAAAGACACAGTTGCCCAAAGATACTGAGTTTCCGGAGGATTAAATAAAATAGAAAGCAGTTGTGAATGACAAAAAATTTCGCTTACTTACATAGTATAGCTTTTCATTAAATACATATATCCCATAATATCTATCAGAGAGAATAAATTCATTCTCCATAATAATCATTAAAGGGATTATGTAATTCCATTCATTTAAAGACATAAACGCATCTTTCTGCAAGTGCAGAGGGATATTTATTGGTTGGTAATAAACCGGAATCCCACCATTTGAGGGATTCATGGCAGGTAATCCCATTTAATTTTTTTATACATTATGGCAAAATCCAAACCCTCTTTCTCCCTCCGTATCCATCCCAGTATCGGTATCGCCCGGGTGGGTAATAGTTCAGAGTATAATTTAGCTCCTGAAACTTATACCGGGCAAAAAGACAATGTTACTCAAATTATAGGCGGCCTCCCTATAAAAAATGGAACTGAAGATGAAAATATCACAAGTAGCGATCTTCGTGATAAAACAGGCGGTCTCAAACGTCAGGCAGCCAGATTCCGGATCTTTTATTATCCTGATTCCACAAAGGCAGCTTCTTATCCAACCTATAGCGGTGAAGAGCTAAAAATAGGCTCTGATATACCGGGATTGGGAAAAGTCAAAGATATCATTTGGACCGTTCATCTGGCTAATAAAAAGTCTGCGGGTACGGTACTGGAAAACCCCAATTTAAAATACAGCACCAAGCTCAAAAGCGAGAGTGATTTTCACGATGGATTACTTCCTTACATAGATGGTTATAAGGATGGGAAAAACCCTTATATAAAAGGCGAAAAAAATGTTTTCCCTCCCTTGCGCAATCCTTCCTTTACCGGTGAAGGCAGATACAGAGCTCTGGTCATTGATCCAGGTCCAAGAGCGCTTTCCGGAAAAGGTAATAAAGAGGTTCATTTTGATGTCGCTTCAGTTGCAACCTATGGCGATGGAGATACCATTAAGGATTCAAAAAACTATCCCAAAAGTTTTCCTCAGGATCAGTTCGACGAATTATACAGCCCTGCCGGGGAAATTGATAGTCTGGGTAGTGCAACTACCGATAAATATGGTCGGTTGATTGTGGCAGGAGGATATGGAAAAGCCGTTTCCTGGATTACAAATGAAGATGAGATGAATTCGGGACAGCCACTTGAAAGCGACACTGACAATGATGGATGGCTGGATGATACAGCTGATGGGCCTGTTTATGCAACAGTTATTTTTGCGGATGGCAGCGTTATGGAGGCAGAAAGTGCATGGGTGGTAAGTACCGATCCGGCTTATGCTCCTCAGGTGCTTAACTCGGTTTCCCTCTGGGATGAATTTTATGACACATTTGTACGGAATTACGATCTGGTACCTGAATTATTCAAAGGAGGAAAGTTTAATCCAGATTATCCCGTAAACTTCAAGCTGGATATACAGCCTTTCATTCAAAGTGGCAATTTACAACAATGGACTACCAATCTGCCATTAAATGCAGTACAACGCCACAAGGCGATCAGCAAACTGACAACGTTAAAGGGTTTCAAATTCCGAGACTTTATCAGGCGGTCTGATGAAACCATGTCTCAATCCAAAATGCCTTTATCACTGGGAGATTCCGGATCTGCATTTTTAACTCCCACCCTAACCCAGGATCATCTTATTCAGACTGCCTATGAAAAGGGAGAACTTGCTCCAGACCAGGATTTGGGACCGGGGGAAAAACTTGACAGAGCTTCCCTGATGAACTGTCTGGGAGGACGATTTTCACCTGGAATAGATATGACTTTTATCGTAAGGCAGCCAGACCTCTATGTAGCTGACTGGAAAAAATCCGGTCCTTTCAGGATCAATGCCAGAAAAATTGATTATGCCAAAATGAGCAAAGATACCCCTGCATTAGGGGAAGGGTATATACCTTGTCAGAATAATTCTGCAGGAGTTGACCCAGGCGATACCTCCAAATATATGGCCCTGCCCTGGCACACCGATTATAACTCCTGCGCAGTACATAATCCTTCTGTTCCACCCGAAAATCCCAATACCTTATACTGGTCATGGCCTGCACAAAGACCCTATGCCGTGCGCATTGCCGATGAGGTAAACTCTATGTTTTATTTCACCTCACAAAACATAGATGATATGATTAGCGGACTGGGAGGTTCACCTGGTTTTTCCCCAGCAGAACTCGAAGCATTTCTTCAGGACGAAGGCAATGAGCAAACCATATTAGGAATTTCTACTTATTCTGAAAAAGACTGTATCGCTCAGGTGAAAGACGCTCTGGAAGGTGGCGGATTACCTGAAAAGAGCGAGTATGTGACCTATATCATGGGATATGTGAGTACTGAAATCGACTCACCGTATCGGTTCTCCGTTCGTGGGAAAGATTCATCAGGGTTATTTGGTCCCTCTTCCGGAAATTATTACGACAGCCTGAATATGGTGAAAAACTGGGCTGATATTGGTGTGATCGTTCAGGGTAAAGCCATTGATACAGTAAAACTGGGCCCACATAATGATGATTACCTTCTGGAAACGGTTAGCAGGCTCAATATTCACAATGAAATGGAGGAGATGCCACCATGGCCGGATTATACGCCTATTGCGCGTCTGCTTTATTACCAGCTTCAAAATGTCGATAATTATCCCAACGCTGTCCCCAAAGCAAGAATGTATACAGAGCATGTGCTGAAAGGAGCCTGGGATTATGCCAATGGGAAAGAAGCGGATGGTTACGTTGGGACTGTTGACGCCCTGGGGCGTTATTTCCCCTACACAAAAGAGGCATACAGGAAACGTATGGATGATGTGTACCGGTCTCTGGCCTATCAGGAAGAAGGATATGAACCTGCCAACGATCCTTTATTCAAATCCAGAAAAGATTGTGTCGTCAGGGTTACACAATTAGCACCTTATAATCTCGCTGATGGGGCGTGGTTGAGAAATATCAATTCTGCTGGTCCTATCACAGAGGTAAAAGCGCTTTTATCTTCTATTGAGGAAGATGAACGAGGCAATGGCGATCCTTCGATGAACCATTGTAATATCTACCTAGACTTATGTCATTCGGTAGGATTTTATCCATTCCCTGTTGAAAGTCAGGAATTCGCCCTTGATACCCGTTTTGAAGACAGCGCTTTCCCGGTGGCAGCTTTTGAGCTGGCAATCAGTCAGTTTACTGAAAATTATTTCCCTGAAATTTTAGGGATGACCCTCTTCCTGGAATGGTCTGTGCTGGAATTAAAAAATACCATCAAACTCTTTGATTATTATAATATCGATCCGCATTTCTATGTCATGCATGTCGGTATTGATAATGCTGCCAATGGTCATGGCCAGCGCGCCAAAGAGGCAATCGAGGTTTATCTGGACCAGATCCTAAGTACCAGCGGAGAAAAGGCCATGGAAGAAGCATGGAAGAGAATCTGGACGGGTTATACCGCTTTTGGTAACTGGGGTTCTGGTGGCGCTGATATTCAGGATCTGTTAAGTGTAGACAGTGATTCACAGAGTGAATTACACAAAAGAATGATTGCTTTGGTTCGGGACAAAGCGGAATACGGAATGTATAATCATGACCAGCATAAATTAGGCGGACGTCTGATCAATGACTGGTTTGCTGATCCGGAAGGTTTCCTGAGAGAATTGGTCAATGCGGGTTACATTATCCCAGGCGATGCCAAAAACAGTCGTTTTTTCCAGTTGCTGGAGTTTGAAACAGGAGTCATGTTCCGCATCTTCACTCAGGATGAAATACAACTGTGGAAAGATTGGACCAACTCTTTAAACCAGGCATTACCCATACGGGTTCCTACGACTCCATTACAGGATATGGTAGAAATGGTGAAAGTGCTTAATCAACAACAAATGGGGAATAAGCAACACCAGAATATTACCATTAAAAATAAACGCGGAGTTGAAAAAAGTGTCGCAGACTGGTTTAAGGGGCATGTAGATGAATTCCTCGAAGCACTGGCCAATGAAGAAAACGGTTGGGTTGTACCGGGGAATCCTGAAAACAGCCTGTTATTAAACGAGCTGATGAGTACGGATAACCGAATGGGACAAGCCGCTTCAGGAGTCATTCCAAATACAGGTGGAAAAACAGGACGACAAGTCACGATCAACTGGATTAATAGTCTGAAGATTGCTGCACCGAAGAAAAGGAAAAATATGAAAATTTACCTCTCTTCAATCCATCAGCATGACGGAAGTTCCAAACCAGTGAT
>JAGQVA010000458.1 GCA_020438265.1 Bacteroidota bacterium | reverse complement strand
GCGTGGCAAATAAATCATCTGATTTTGGAAAAACGGGCCCTATAGCCAGCATATCTGATTGTACCGTTTGGGAAGGTTGTTGTTGTAATCTTGCCCACAAAGCCGCTGAATAGGCATAACTCATCCGATAATTTCGCAGCAGATAATCATGGGAGCCAAACTGCTCTGGTTTCTCCGGAAGATTCTCCAGCAATGCATCAAAAGGAATATATCCGAGTACGCCATCGGGGATTATAAGCAGTTCTTCGGGAAGGTTGGAAACTGCATGTTTGATTGGCTCAATCAGAGATTGATACAGCCGATGTGCGTAAGTGGTATACTGCTGATTAGCCTGAGCATATAACTCAGACGGTTTTTCCTGATCCATCCAGTATCGGTAAAGGCCTTGCCGCATTTCATTGACCCAGACTCCCAGAGAGTCGTGATTGGGGATTTCCACAGCACGAACATCCTTGTCAGTAATCACAAAAGCATAGGTCGAACTATCTCCACGAAAATACTCAATCATGGCTTTTCCCGACCCAAGCAAAGACTGGATAGAATCGGGAGATAGACTTGCCTTCTGATATTTGAGCCAGAAATAACCCGGATACTGATTTTGTAATTCAATATTGATACTGCGTTCGGCCTCTTCCAGCTCAAAGATTTTGTTTCGCCAATAGGTGATTTTTTGTGTGTTTTTGTCGTTCCCTTTTTGTTCTTCCTGATACACTTTCCTGCGATAAAAAGTGAGTTCGGTTTTGATTTCCTGTTCTTTTTCCAGGACGCTATCGGGAATACCGATGGATTGTCGGTATTCAGAATCCTTGAGAGACTGGTACAAAAGCGCCGCTTTATTTTGTTCGGCAAATCCAAAAGCATGGTGGAGAAAAGAGTCCTGTCCGGTGAGTTTGTGTAGTTCCAGCGATGCCTTAATGGCATATTCAAATGTGGGAATGGACTGTTCGGCCATAAACAATCGAGACTCCTCCGTCTGAAACTGTCGATAAACCGACGGGATGAGTTCTGTAGCCAATTGAAGCGAGTGGAATGCTTCGTAAAGCATGGAACGATCCTGATAGTTTTGATACTGATACCACTGCGATTTACCGATAAGAGAGAAACCTTTCGTGAGTTGCGTACTGTGGCTGAGCGCTTCCGGGGAGAAAGAATTGATAGAGAGATTCCCTTCCGGGAGGTTGACCATGACTGCGATGGACTGGCGGTATTCCTTTTCCGCCTGGGCGAATTTGCCCTGGAGGAAGTAGATGTGGGCGAGTTCGAGGTGGGCGCGGCTGATATAAGAGCTTCCAAAGCGATTATTATAGCGTTTTTTCGCTTCAAGCAGAGCCCTGACAGAGTGTTTTTCTGCCAGAGCGAAATTTCCTTCTTCGATAGCGAAGTTTGCTAGGATGCGGTAGGTTACGTTTTTGAGATTTGTATTGTAGAGATCCTGGTAATACAAAGCTCGGTTGACGTAATACATTGCGCTGTCCTTTTGCTTCATTTTTTGGAAGATGAAGGCTCTATTATGGTGTACATCAACTTTTTGATTATTAATATATGGGAGATTACTTGGGATAATATGTTGAGATGCTAATTTATTAGTCTTCAAAGCATCCGGGTATTTGCCCAATTGATAATAAGCTTTAGCTTCTTCTAATTTTAACATACCATAATCTCCGTTAATAGTATCAAGATTAGAAAATTCTTTTCCCCATATTGCTACTGCCTTTTGATAAAACCTTAAAGCTTCTTGATAGTCTCCTATTTCTTTGTAGATGAGTCCTAAGTTTCTAAAGTATACTTTCCTATAAAGGTCCTTATTATTGTTATTATCTAAATAAGTTGTACTATCAATCAGGGAAATAGCACGCAGTCCCATTTCAAGAGATTTTTTGAAGTTTTCCATAAAGTAAAAGTATGAACTGAGATTATTTAGAGCTACATTATAGGTACCACTGTAAATTCCAAGATAATTCTTAGCTGTTATGAGTGAAAAAATTGTATAATGGTATAGACTGTCATATTGTTCCTTGTAGCCATGGGAGCTACCAATTCCTAGATAGGAAGTTATCATCAAATCATATTTTTCTTCTTCTAAAAGAAAAGGAATAGCCTTACGAAAATATAACTCAGCACTGTCTGGATTATATTTTAAAGTTGCATTTCCAATATTATAAAATTTCTCTCCTTGAGTTTGAGAATAGACTAATATGTTTAATGAAATAAAGAAAATGAAAAAAAATCCACGCATTTCCTGATTAAATATTTCGATAAAACTAATCAAATTCAACAAGAATGTTATTCATTATATTTTAAGCTTTCAGTATCTTATGCCTAATCACAATAATCGATATGTTCCGAAAACTATAGAACAAAGTCTTTTACTTTTAAAGGCATAAGGTTTTATTTTTTTAATACTGGCAATATATATTCAGATTCCCCTTCTCGCACTTTAATAAAGAAAAGCCCATGACTTAAGTAAGTAGTAGGAATTTTTATTAGATTACTTTGAGAACTCAATAATTCGGTTTTGTCAAATTTCCTGATAATCCTTCCTTGTAAGTCGTAAAATGATATTTCTATTCTTTCATCTAGCGAGTTAATTTTTATATTAAGGAAATTATCAAATGGAAGTGGAAATATTTGAACCTGACTTTCTTTGAGTGCTCGATTTTTATTACCATTTGGGGATAGGATGGTATTTACGAAGTTTCCATTCATTATGCAAATTTTAGCTAGTCCACTATCAGCTATTGAGTAATTATTTAAATCAATAACTTCAATCTTCAAATTATAGAAATAATATAAATTTGAATATATAACCGAAGTAGATGGGATTAACACATTAAAAGTATCATCAATATTGAAATAAAGGATTCCATTTGAAGAATCTCCGGGAATATGGTAATACTCTAGAGAGTTATAATGTTGTTCATCTTTTATTATTGAAAGTGATGCGGTAAGGTCTGCTGATAAGGCAGTAATTTTTAATTTATACTCTGAATGTGAAATATTTTGTTCAGGATGGTAACTAGCGATATCAGAGTCGAAATCCACTTTGGTTAAGTTATCCAGTTCCACTCTTGAAGTTAAAACACAAGATGGATCTCCTCCTATTTTTATATTGGATATGATAATACTTCCTTGACAAAACACATAGATTGTGGGTAATAAACTAAGAGAAAAAAATAGTGATTTCAGATAAGTTGATGAAGTTTTCATATTTATTATGGTAAGAAATTTAAACGATTCTTTAAGAAAAGAATATTTAGTCTTAAATTTTTGCCTTGATTTATGAAAGGTATCTAGCATTTAGTTTGGGAAAGGAATCATTGAGTGAATGGATTTTGTGAAATGATTAATTTAAAGATGTATCTTTTTATAAGACAACCAAACTATGAATTTATTTCTCATAAAAGATTGAATAAGAATTTCTTTATCCAAAATACCAAACCAAATCTATGCACTTATCATCAACTATTTTTATGTACTTAGTCGGAATCTGGTTTATTATTTCCCCAGTTTTCGTTCATGCTATTAATGACTTTTTTGTCCATTTCCACTCTGGAGAAATAGAATTCTCGGAAAACATAGAAAATTTTATTTCACAGCCAGATATGAGCTCACAGCGAATCGATGATCATGTTTACCGTTATCTACAGTTCTATCAGATTCCCTCTAGATCTGAGCAAGAATCTATGTTGAGTTACGGAATTGAGCTTCATTATTATATCCCAAATAATACATTCCTCGCCAAAATCCCAGTATCTCTTGATCTGAATAAACTAAGAACCTGGGGAGTACGAAGTGTTGTCATTCCCACGACGACTGAAAAAGTTTCACAAAAACTCGTCTCCCAAAGTTTGCCAGACTGGGCGATTGACGGCGATCAAATTAGCTTAAATGTTCAATATCATCAGGATCTTTCGTTGAAATGGGTAAGTCAAAAAATCCGTGAGTGTGGATATGAAATCCTTGAGTCAGAGGCATATACTCAATTTGTCATTGTCAAACTTCCCATTGATAATATTTACGACCTTGCTGATCTTGCATTTGTCAATTTTGTGGAGCCTATTGATGGCCCCGGTGAACCTGAAGATATTGGCGGACGAGCCCTTCATCGTGCGAATTCTCTGGATTCAGAACACCCATTGGGCAGAAAATATGATGGTAACGGTGTAAATGTCCTTGTCAGAGATGATGGAGATATTGGCCCTCATATTGACTTTCAAAATCGTACAAACCAAAGTGCTGCCCCAGCCAGTTCGGGAAGTCATGGTGATGGAGTTGCCGGAGTCTGGGCTGGTGCCGGGAATCTTAATCCTGTATATGAAGGTGCCGCTCCCGGAGCTTTTGTTTATGTGATTGATTATTTACCTACTTTTCTGGATAATACGCTTTCCTTGCATCAGAATGATGATGTGATGATTACGAATTCTTCTTACAGTAATATTTGTAATGGTGGATATACCACCACCACTCAAAGAGTGGACAAACAGACCTATGACAATCCTTCTCTTTTGCACATGTTTTCTGCTGGAAATGAAGGTCAATCATCCTGCGGTTATGGAGCAGGAATAGGTTGGGGCACCATTACAGGGGGCCACAAACAAGGGAAAAACGTAATTGCAGTCGCAAATTTATATGCCGATGCGACTTTAGCCAATAGCAGCAGCCGAGGCCCTGCCCATGATGGCCGTCTAAAACCAGACCTTGCAGCTCATGGGCAAGGTCAAATCTCCATCGATATGAATAATACCTATCAGGTCTTTGGAGGGACTTCAGCTGCAGCTCCCAGCACAGCAGGAGTCATGACCCAATTATACCAGGCTTATCGCGAATTAAATGGCAATAATGACCCAGAATCTCCTTTGATCAAAGCCATTGCCATGAACTCTGCCAATGACCTGGGCAACCCGGGACCTGACTATAAATTTGGCTGGGGATTAATCAATGGATTGGGAGCGGTAGAAATTCTGGAACAGAACCAATATTTTGATGCGACGATAAGTCAGACCGATACCAATACCCATACGATTACAATACCTTCAGGGCTGAAACAGCTTCGGGTGATGGTTTACTGGATGGATAAG
>JAGQVA010000457.1 GCA_020438265.1 Bacteroidota bacterium | reverse complement strand
GTACTTCCCTTCTTCTTAATGCAGTTTTTTGGTTTTGGAGCTGTGGGGATTTTTAGCTTTCGACATGCTCTGATGAGATGAGAAATATTTAACACGGAGGCACTGAGGTACAGAGAAAAGAATGGGAATAATTAAATTCGCTTTTCCTCTGTTTCTCCGTGTTTTGCTATTCTGAAACTTACCGGACTCGCAAAGGAGCAACCATCCTCTCCGTTTCGTGATTAAAGGGCGGTACATCCGGAAGCATTTCTGTCTGGAAGTAATCTTCAATTTTGGTGTTGGGACCAATAATGTCAAACTGCCAGTATCCTGCGGGGGCAGTCAAAGGACGACTAATGGTTTTTCCGGAATTGGCAGTCGCTGAGATATAATAAAAAACTTTCTCACCGGAATTCTGAACCGGAATAAACCCTGTCCATACATGCTTTCTTGTAGGAGAACGGACCATATCTATTTCCTGAAAAGGGCCGTTTTTATCTGTCGCATAATAAATCTTTGCATGCTCAATACCCGAGCTGTGTTTGATATATGCGCTCACCTGATAATCAGAGTGGTTTTCATAAACATCCAACAAATGTCTATGTCGGATTAATAAAGGATCATTCACTCCAATTTCGCGGGTTATACAGTGTAAAGCACCGCCGGCTTTGATAACCTCATTACAGTCAATTCCCACCACCCGATAACCAGGAAACTGATTTCTGTATATCCGGAGGGCAACTGAATCATATTTTTCTTCATAGGAAGGAATGAGGATTGTTTTATTCACAAATACAGCATTGGTATAAGTACGGTAATCACTCCAAATATTGTCGGGATATAAATCATGATGAGGGGGCATGGGAATGCGGACAATCTCGTAGGGAGTTCCAAAGGGAGAATAGTAATTATTTTGAATGTACTGTATATTCGCTTCAATTTGTGGACCATCAGCTATTCCCAAAGGATATTCTCCTACCAAAAGTGTTTCTTCATCAAGTAGTTTCATGTGCATGTCGATATGATGAATTCCATCATAAGGTAAAGTCGGGAGCTTTATATACTGGTCAATACCCATGAAAGAGTTCATGATCCAATCGATATCCTCTTCCGTTTTTGAAGTAAGGTTAAACTGCCCAAATTCTGAATTTTCATCAAGAACCAGATAGGTAGAAAAACCCGATCCCATTCCATCTGTCATAAAATTACCCCCAATATGGACCAAATCATTAGGGGGCGAAGTCATCGAGTAAAGAGGTTTTTGAAGGATTTTGGATAACTGAAAAGGCATCTGATCGTCAAAAGGCCTGGGACGATTATAAATCCAATCAAATAAGATCAAAGAATCCACCTCATTACTATATACACTCATCGCCCCGTAATCTCTGATCCAGGCACTATTAACGGGAGTTTGCAGATAGGTAATATTTGAAAGAGGAACTTTGCCTTCGCGTAGATAATCTTTGACGAGGAACGAATCATTACAGACAATAATAACCCTGCATTCTTCCCGGCTATATCTGACAATTTCTCTCAGAGTGGGCTGGTACTGGACCCATGCAACAACCAGAGCCTGAATTTCTTCCCATTCCGCCATTGCCCGCATAGGAGTGGATGGAAAAGTTTGGTTTATAGAGACAGAATTTTGCCGTAAAAGACTTTTCTGGTCCTGCATCTCAACGATTTCACTGGCCGAAAAATCTTTGGGAAGGCCAGTGGTTTGTGCCTCTGATGAGGAAATGTTAAGAATAAAGATTAAGATCAGCAGTTTTAGCGATAAGAAACGCATAGGAAATGAGTAATGGCGTTATTAACTTAAAGATGCTACTTATCTGACCCTATAATTTACGAGAAAAAACTTGAAATAAGTTTATTTTTATAAATTCGCAGGATCAAACCTACCAGTTTCTTCCCTTTCTTTATGAAAAACAGCCTCATCAGACACCTGGACTTGCTGAAACGTAACGGAAAAAAAGCCCTGGCCATTCTCTTTGACCCTGATAAAGCCGCCGGAATGGATATTAACGGGTTGCTTGAGCAGATTGAGCGCTATGATGTTGATATGATTCTGGTGGGAGGTAGCCTTGTAAAAGGAAACGAGATTCACGACCTGATCGCTGATATCAAAGAACAGAGTGAAAAACCCGTCATTCTTTTTCCCGGAAGTCCCAATCAGATTAGTGATGCTGCCGATGGGATTCTTCTCCTTTCATTGATCAGTGGTCGTAATCCGGAGTTGCTGATTGGGCGTCATGTGGAAGCCGCTCCCCTGCTCTATCAGACAGATCTTGAGATTCTTCCCACAGGATATATGCTGATTGATTCCGGAGCTTATACGACAGCTCATTATGTGAGTAATACTTTGCCTATTCCTCATGACAAGCCGCAGATTGCCGTTTTTACCGCTATGGCGGGGGAAATGCTGGGATTAAAACTCATCTATATGGATGGGGGAAGTGGCGCGAAAAGGACGGTTTCTGAGGAAATGATTCGTCAGGTTTCAGAAAAACTGACCATCCCTTTGATTGTTGGTGGAGGAATACGCTCTGCGGAAAAAGCGCGTGAGATCTGGGCCGCAGGAGCAGATATTATTGTTATTGGAACGGCTATGGAAAGTGAAGGAGGAGAAAATCTGATCGAAAAAGTAAGCCATGTTAAGCGTCAGTTTTCGCTTAATGGGAAGGAACGGTAAGAGACTCTTGGGTTTTTGCCGTTGGCTATTAACTTAATCCCAATAGCAAAAAGCCAATGACCAATCGCCAAATATTCACAGAGAAATCTTTTTCATATTACTATTCTCGAATGGATTTCCTATTTTTGAACTTCTCTGCCTGATAGATTAATAAAAGAATATTCTCCCTATGAAGAATTTTGTATTTCCCTCTCTGTATATTTTTTGCATTTCTCTGCTTTTTGCCTGTGGACCTACTCCACCTTCAGAGCAAGAACTGCGAACAATGCTCAAAGGCACTTTCTGTGCTGAAAACTATAAGCTCGAACTGACTGACAGTACGTACCAAAACCGAAAATTCATCCAAAGTCCTCTTCGAAGCGGCCTGATGCGTGAGTCCTGTAATGGTACTTATGATCTGGCCTTTGAAAATGACCAATGGATTCTGCGATTTAATAAGGATGAACAGCCTGATAATGCGCTTTTTCTCAATTGTGAGAAGGAATATGTTATCTGGACCAAAGCGGATGAATTTGCAATTAGTACTGAACCAGTCATTTTGCCGGATCTTTTCGACGGAGTTGAATTAAAGAAAGGAGCCTGCGAGGATCTGTAGAACGATTAGTCTGTTAAAGAAAAAATGGTATGAAGATAATCTGTGTTGGTCGAAACTATCGAGAGCACGCCAAGGAACTCAATAATCCTGTTCCGGATTCTCCTATGATTTTTCTCAAACCAGATACAGCGGTGCTGAGAGAAAACAAGGATTTTTATTATCCCGAATTTACCAGGGATCTCCATTACGAATGCGAATTGGTTGTAAGAATCAGCCGGGAAGGAAAATTTATTCAGGAAAACTTTGTCAATACCTATATCGACGGAGTGGGCCTGGGAATAGATTTTACCGCTCGTGACTTACAATCTGAAGCAAAGAAAAAAGGCTGGCCATGGACATTTGCCAAGATGTTTAATGACTCAGCTCCTGTCTCTGAATTTCTTTCTCCAGAGGATTTTCCCGATCTCCAAAACGTCAGATTTACCTGCCATATCAATGGAGAAGAAAAACAAAAAGGGCATACTGCCGATATGATTTTTTCAGTTAGTTATCTGATTTCGTATGTATCGCAGTTTATCACCCTGAAAAAAGGAGATTTAATTTTTACCGGTACACCGGAAGGTGTCGGTCCCGTGCATGTGAATGATCGTATAGAAGGATTTTTGGAAGGAAAAAAAATGTTGGATTTTCATGTCAGGTAAAAAGCTCCTGTTTTCGCTATTCTCGCTCTTCATTTTTACTGGTTTTTTATTCATTGCTGCTCTCCCTCCGGAAACGTACCAATACCCTTTTAACCCGGGTTACTATGCACTTTCGGGTACGTTTGGAGAATTACGATCTAATCATTTCCACTCTGGTCTCGATATTAAAACCTGGGGAAAATCCGGTATTCCGATTTATGCCATTCAGGATGGATTTGTATATCGGATTAAGGTGAGTCCGTATGGATTTGGGAATGCTGTCTATTTACAACATCTGGACGGAAGGTTTTCTGTATATGCGCATTTGGATCGATTCAATGACGACATAGAAGTACTTACCAAAAAGAAACAATATGAAGACGAGCAGGCTTCACAGGAAATTTATTTGAGCAGTAGCCAGATTCCGGTTAAAAAAGGAGATTTAATTGGTTATAGTGGAAATTCAGGATCCTCTGCCGGACCACATTTGCATTTTGAACTCAGAGACCCCAGCGAAAATATTCTGAATCCGCTCACTTATTACGCGCATTTGGTGGAGGATAACCGGCAGCCGATTGTAAAAGAACTGGCTATTGAGCCTATTCATCATGATTCGAGGGTGAAAGGCGAATTCAGGAAAGTAGTTCTGGTGCCCGAAGGAGGAAATGGAGATTACCGCATCAGTACCCCTATAAAAGTGAAAGGACTGGTCGGAATGGAATATCGGGCTTATGATTTACTCAATGGAGCCGGAAATCATTGTGGAATTAACAAAGCAGAACTATACCTGGATGGGAAAAAAATCTATGGATTTGATTTAAAGAAATTTTCCTTCGATGAGAGCAGATATATCAATCTTCATATTGATTACGATTATTTCCAGGAAAAAGGAATTCGATTTCAGCGATGTTATTTAGAGGGAGGAAATAAGTTTAGCGCTTATGATGGGAGTTTTTATAATGGATATATAGACATTCGCGACGATTTGGCCCATTCGTTTGAATTGATTTTGTCAGATATTCACGGAAATCGATCAGTAGTGAAAGGCACATTTATCAGGGATAATTCTGAAAATGACTTTCCTGCAAATCCCTATTTTTACGAGACTCCGGTCGTCAGTCACGAAATCAAAAGAAATAACCTGGTGATTACCGCTGAAAGGGCACATAGTTCTTATCTCAACGGATTGACT
>JAGQVA010000456.1 GCA_020438265.1 Bacteroidota bacterium | reverse complement strand
GTTGACATAAGCTCCGGGAAGTTCGATATTTTCGATGAATGTTCCATCGAGGGTAAACCGTTTGATCATATTGTCCTGGCGGGATGTAACTAATAACGTCGGATTATCAGCATCGCGCGTATCCAGGGTTACTCCGTGCGCATTACTCAAACTGCTGTCAGGATATTTTTTATTGGGATCTGGTGTTTCGTAACGCTTGGGATTCCATTTGGCGCGAGCTTCTGCCCATACTTTTCCGGGTTCACCAAATACGCGGATGAAGTTTCCATTCGCATCATACTGGCTGATATACTGTGCGCCATAACCATCAGCGATGTAGATATCTCCATTAGGACCAATGGCAGTTTCGGTAGGATTATAAAAAGAATCGTTTTTATAAACGCCCGATTCTTCCGGCCAGTCAAGTGTCATGATAATTTTCCCATCCAACGTAGCTTTATACACCTGATGTCGATTGTGGTCGGTCATGAAAAGAAATTCTTCGCCTCCTTCTTCCACCAAAGTCAACCCATGCCCACCGGGAAATTCATGTCCCCAGGTATCGATGATTTTCCCCGACCGATCAAAAATAATCACATTATTTGCCGTCTCATTTGTCAGGAGAATCAAACGCCCTTTTTTATCCATCACCATTTCGTGACAATCTTTGAGTTTAGTGATGGAGGGATTAAGAAGTGCCCAGTCCTGATCTACCCGGTAGCGGTGGGTTCCGTGTCCAATGATGGGGCCGTCGTTTTTACTAAAGAGTCCTTTGGGGAAGATAAGCAGGCCACCGAGGGCGATCGAAGAGGTTTTCAGGAAGTTTCGTCGTTGGATGTTGTTCACTATTAGTCCTTTTAATTCGTTTTAGATCAATTTAAGGGGAATTGGGGGAATAATTGTCCTGTGGTGGGGGAAAATGGTTTGCAGGGCTGATTTTCTAACCAAACTATCTATCTTACAAATCCAAATGAAAGCTTTGTCTCCTTTGATCAATATCGGCTGGCTCAGAGCCCTATTATTCGTCGGAATCAATATCCTCGCCAACGAAGCATTTTTCACATTGGCTTATCGCATCCTGGAGGAATTGGGTGTAGATACTTATACCCTTTCAGAAGATCCCAGTCAATTGCCCATTCTTCTATTAACCATTTTTCTGCAAGGAGCATTAGTTATTGGCCTTGTTTGGCTCTTTCGGCGATTTGTGGATAGAGAGCCGATGAATACGCTGGGGATTTCCGTAAAAGGGCGCTTACAGGATTTTCTGTGGGGATTCTTGACAGGAGGGCTAATCATGGGACTGGGATTCCTGATTTTATGGAAAATGGGGTATTTGGAAGTTGTGCGATTTCAGTTTCGTCCGGAAATACTCTTAGGGCATTTTCTCTTGTTTAGCCTGGTTGCCATTCAGGAGGAGGTTGCAAACAGAGGATATGTTTTGAGCAATTTCCTTGACTCCATGCCCAAATATCCTGCACTGATTTGCTCTGCGATCATCTTCGCGGTGCTTCATGCTTTTAATCCGAATTTGTCTGAAATCGGTTTTATTAATATCATTCTCGGGGGAATATTAATGGGGCTTTTCTACGTCTATAGACGCAATTTATGGTTTCCGATTGGATTGCATTTAAGCTGGAATTTTGTGCAAGGACCGATTCTGGGATTTCCGATTAGTGGACAGAGTTTGGGAAAAACGACGATGATGATTCAGCGGCATGTTGGGCCGGAATGGATGAGCGGTGGGAGTTTTGGTTTTGAGGGATCGGTGGTGGCTTGCGGACTTGTGATTATAGCGATTTTTATTTTATTGAACCGGGTTAAAACCACGGTTCAATAGTGAGGGAGCATCTATTTCTTCGGAAATATTGGTTTCTTTTCCTACCTCGAAAAAAAACTGATTCAAAAGAATCAACAAAGACAAATCCCATTGGACCGAGGTTTCAACCCGGTCCAACGGGATTCCAGAGAAAATCTTTCTCATCAACCCTTCTGCAACATCTCCACACTGCGATGGATAAAATCGGTCAGATCTTTTCCTTCAAGCAGATTCTGAGACAGAAGCGCGAGATCATAAAGCTGTTTGGCCAGTTCTGAGCCATCTTCCTGATCTATGATATTCTGAACCAAAGGATGCTGGGTATTTACCACCACATTGATAGTTTCGGGCATTTCTCCCATATAAGCCATTCCTCCGCCTCCCATGGCAGCCATTTCTTTCATTCGTCGCATGAATTCAGGGCGAGTGAGCAGAATCGGCAATTGATCTTTGCCAAGCTTATCAACCTGAACATGCATTCCTTCACGGGTAATGACTTTGGTAAAGGTTTCCTTTAGTTTGTTTTCCTGCTCTTCGGTCAGAACGAGCTCTGCTGGCTTTTTCTTCTTCGTTTTTTTCTTTCCGTCTTCGCCTTCGGTTGCTTCGACTTCTTCGACTTTCGCTTCCTCTGCCTTGACAATGAGTTTATCAACAGTATCAGAATCTACGCGGGCCCATTTTGTCTTTTCGAATTTGCGCTCCAACAAACCAATAAAATGGCTGTCAATCACCCCATTCATATTCAGCACATCATAGGATTTTTTCTCCGCTGCACGGATAAACATATCCTGATTCTTTTTGTCTGTGGTGTACAGGTAAATGACATTTTCGTCTTTATCGGTCTGATTCGCAGCAACTTTTTCCTTATAATCAGTCAAAGTGAAGAAATTGCCGTCGACATTTTCCAGGAGACAGAATTTCTCTGCTTTTTCATAGAATTTGTCGTCAGTCATCATGCCGTATTTGACAAAAATGGAGATATCGCGCCATTTTTCTTCAAATTTACCACGGTCTTCTTTATAAATTTCGTGGAGTTTGTCGGCTACTTTTCGGGTGATATAGCTACTAATTTTCCTGACGTTACTGTCGCTTTGGAGATAACTACGAGAAACGTTGAGCGGAATATCGGGAGAGTCGATCACGCCCTGAAGCAGCATAAGATAATCCGGAACAATCTGGTCTACTTCATCAGTGATAAATACCTGACGGGAATAAAGTTGAATATTATTTTTGCGAGGATCAATATCCTGACGAATTTTCGGGAAATAGAGAATTCCTGTCAGGTTGAAAGGATAATCGACATTGAGGTGAATCCAGAATAAAGGCTCATCACTGAAAGGGTATAATTCTTTGAAGAATTCTTTGTAGTCTTCATCTGTCAGTTCTGTTGGAGCTTTTTTCCAGATCGGATTGGGGTTATTAATTACCTCGCCTTCAAACTCAATTTCGATCGGCAGAAATTTGCCATATTTATTGAGAATATTTCTGATTCTGGCTTCTTCAAGATATTCTTCTGCATCTTCAGCGATGTGGAGAATGACATCCGTTCCGCGCGTTTCGCGGGTTCCGGCCCCCAAAGTATAAGATGTCGTTCCGTCACAAGTCCAGCGAATGGCTTCAGTATCTTCCTGATAGGATTTTGAAATCACTTCCACTTCACTGGCCACCATAAAGGCGGAGTAGAAACCCAGTCCAAACTTACCGATGATTTCGTCCTTATTACCAGCGTCTTTGAATTTTTTGAGAAACTCTTCCGCACCAGAGAAAGCTACCTGATTGAGGTATTTTTTCACCTCTTCATCAGTCATTCCCAAACCGGAATCGCTGATAGTCAGGGTTTTTGCTTCTTTATTAAGGGCAATTTTGACCTTCAGTTCCCCTAGTTCTCCGGAAAACTCACCAATTGAAGAAAGGTGCTTGAGTTTTTGTGTTGCGTCAATGGCATTGGCTACCAACTCTCGCAGAAAGATTTCCTGATCAGAGTAGAGAGATTTTTTGATAATCGGAAAAATGTTTTCCGTGCTGACCGAAATATTTCCTCGTTCCATGTATGTAATATATTCTTTTGGTTTTTGGGAGAAAAGGTCAAATTTGATACCTAAGCGGTTTTTCTGCCAATTTGTCAGAAAAGAAAACTTTCGCGCCGCTTTAAAAAACGGCGCAACGAAAGCGAATTCTCACATTCGACAGAATGATTGAGCCCATCCCATTGCGCCGTTTTTTAAAGCGGCGCAATAATGAAAAAATTTTATTCTTTAGGCAAAGGAGCCTTCTGATCTCCCGGAATCGGTGATTGATACTTTTTCCCCTTTGCTCGCTTTTCAAAATCCGCCTTTGCAGCCTGCAATAATTCCGCATCCGTCAGCAAATCAATTCCTGTCAAACTCATCACTTTGGTGGCAATTTGAGCACCTTTTACTCCCGCAGAAGTTCCGTGTGAAGCTGCCGTCGCCCAACTGTGCCATGGCACACCAAAGGGAGCTGTAGCAATTCCGAAACCTGCTTCGGGGCAGATGTATGAAACCTCCGCCACGTCAGTAGAACCACTACCACGCCTTTTGGGTTCCTGATTTTCAGGAGTGATTACTTCACTTATAAAACCCTTTTCTTCTTTTCCTGTAAATTTTTGCAATTCTTTGCCCCATGTTTGTTCTTCCTCAGTAAACAGCGGCCCACCAATATATTCCAAATGCTGCTGAATACGGTTGAGCATAGGGGTGTTAAAGCGCCTTTCGTGGACGCCGGTAATCAGAAATACCTTGTGCTCGGTGCGGGTAGCTATGGCCGCTCCTTCAGCAACTTTAAGGATACGCTGATAATATTCCTCCACAGATTCGCGATCCAGATCCCGGACGTAATACCATACTTTGGCGTAGTCGGGTACGACATTAGGTGCTTTACCACCATCCTGAATCACATAGTGAATTCTCGCCGAAGGTTGAATATGTTCTCGCATTAAATTAACGCCAAAATTCATCATTTCCACTGCATCAAGGGCGCTGCGGCCATTCCAGGGATCAGCAGCACTATGGGCAGACTGACCGAAAAATTCTACGGTAAAATTATTCATCGCCAGACTTGGCCGATCGGAAACAGCGTTTTCTGTGCCGGGATGCCAGTCAAGGCAGGCGTCCAGGTCGTCAAAAAGGCCTGCTTTTGCCATATACACTTTTCCGACTACGGTTTCTTCCGCAGGTGTTCCGTACAGACGAATGGTACCTTTAATTTTTCGCTCCTCCATAGCTTTTTTGATAGCAACTGCACCACCAACAGAAGCAGCTCCAAAG
>JAGQVA010000455.1 GCA_020438265.1 Bacteroidota bacterium | reverse complement strand
TCAATCAAATAATCTTCCCAGAATGCAGCCGCTTCTTTCATAATTGGATATCCTTTATTCTTCAGAAAATCCTGATCTCTTGTAAACAGATAATGCTCCCAAACGTGCTGACTCAGCCAGGCCGCACTCCCCGGCGCATATCCCCAGGGGAAATCCCAACCGGGAGCGGTAAATCCAAAAGGATTATTCATGGTATTGACGGTCCAGCCTCTGACATTGAAGTGTTGCTCTGCGGTTACCCGTCCCGGCTCGCGAAGTTTGTCGATGTATTCAATCAGTGGCAGGTGGCATTCGCTTAGATTGGTGGGCTCTGCCAGCCAGTAATTCATTTCCAGATTGATGTTCATGTGATAATCGCAGGCCCAGGGCGGATTGGTGGAATGGTTCCATTTGCCCTGTAAATGTGCGGGCATCGTACCGGGACGCGAGCTGCTAATCAGTAAATATCTGCCAAATTGAAAATAAAGGCTTTCGAGAGCAGGATCAGGTGTTCCATTTGCATAAGCGATCATTCTTTCGGGAATGGTTTTGTCTGACTGCTCATTGGTACCTAAATCGAGTGATACCCGGCTGAATAATTTCTGATAATCCCTGACATGTGAGGATTTAAGCTCATGGAAAAATTCATCTTTTATCAGTTCCAGATGCTCCCGGTTTAACTGTTGATAATCCCGGCCCTGATAGGTGGGATAATCATTCTGATAATCCGTAAAAGCGGTGAGAATCAAAGTGAGTGCACGACTGCCCTTTACAGTAACAATTCCCTCCTTCTCTACGACTTCATCGGCGTCAGCCTGAATAAGCATCCCTGCTTCAAACTCCATCCCGTTATTACTTAGTTTTCCTTTCAACCAAAGGGTGTTATTCTCAAAGCTCAGAACAGCTCCCTTATGTGGGGTCGTTAACCAGACCTGATAATCGGCAGGTTCATCCCCGGTAAAGTGGGCAATCATCACCCGTTCCTGATAATTCCCCCAAAACTCCCGGAGATATTTTTTCCCTTTTATTGAATATGAAACCCGCCCGATTCCCTGATTGAGATCGAGTTCACGCTGGTAATTTTCAACTACAGCAGAATCGTGTCCGGTTTGTACCCATATATCCCCAAAGGATTGCTGCGAACCAAAACCCAAAAATCCCAGAGAATCACTATACCTAAGTATTTGTCCCGTTAATTCTTGTTTGGCGAGTTGATGTGCTTCGTCCTTTTTTCCTTGTTTTAATAATTCTCTGACTTTGGGAAGTGCTTTATAGGCTTCGGAGTTATTTCCTCCGTTATATTCTTCATATTCTCCTGGTCCTCCTACCCAGAGGGATTCCTCTGAAAATTGCAGGTGTTCCTGGTTGATTCCTCCAAAAAACATCATGCCCATGTAGCCATTTCCGACGGGTAATGCCTCTTGCATCCAGTCCTGGGCGGGTTTGTCGTAGCGCATGACTAAAGGAATTGAGGGCAGGGAAGTCGGATTGCACGAAAAAAGGGCAAGCATTGGGAATAACAGTAGTCGCAGAATGAGTCTCATGAAACGTAAGGTTTATCAGTTTTTCACATACTACAAAAGAATTTTGAAAACAGACTAATGACAAATTACTTTTTGAAGTATGACCATTTACAATGACTTTAGGCAAAGTCTCCACCATACACTTTTAAGCTGCACTTAATATTTCCCACAGATTACACTGATTTCACAGATCTAAACGCTTAGTAACGGGATTCATCTGTGGAATTTGTGTTATCTGTGGGAGAATTTCAAAAAGTATACGTCAAACAGGGAGTTAAAACTTAAGCAAATTATCAGTTAGTTTTCTCTTGAAAGTCACCCAAATCAATAGATGATTAGTCTTTATTATATGGGCCTATAACTATTAGCTGGCCTATTCTTCCCGAAAAAGCATCAATTACCTATGAACTACCCTACTACTCAAACCCTGATTTCCCTTTTCATTATACTCATCTTTGCAGCCTGTACCCCCCAGCCAGAGTATTGCGAAGGTGTTGATCCTACTCAGGCGAATACTGTCCGAGACTCTTTAAAGCAAAAACTCAACTGGACCGACGATCTCGAATTCTCCTATTTTGTCGGACCAGAGCTTACCCCCAGTCCGGCTTGTATGGCCGTAGCTCCTACAGGTGAAGTATTTGTTGGAGTAGATATGATCGGTTCATTGGGAAAAGAGCCAGGAAAAGGCCGTATCGTCAAACTCATCGATTGCAATCACGATGGCGTGGCAGATGATCATACCATTTTTGCAGAGGTGGATAATCCTCGCGGAATTTTACCCATTGGCGATAAAGTATATGTGCTTTATACCACCTTTTTTGAAGATACAGCCATGGCTTCTGGAATGGATCTGGTGGTTTTTGAAGATAAAAATCAGGATGGTCTCGCCGATGGGCCATCTCAGCCCCTCATTCAGAATATCAGTTCGCCCAAATTCCTGCAAAGCCGGGGTACGGACCATGCAACCAATGGAATTCGTATGGGAATTGATGGCTGGATTTATATCGCTGTGGGAGACTTTGGTTTTCACAATGCGGTAGATCAAAGTGGGAAAAAATTCACCCAACTTGGGGGCGGAATTTTGAGAATCAGACCTGACGGAACCGAAACGGAAGTCTATACGCATGGCTTGCGGAATATCTACGACGTAGCCATTGACCCATATATGAATATTTTCACCCGTGGGAATACCAATGACGGCGGAGGCTGGAATATTCGGTTTATACATCAGATTCAGTCGGGGGAATATGGCTATCCTGTTCTTTTCAAACATTTTACCAATGAAATTATCCCTGCGCTTATCGATGTTGGAGGCGGTTCGGGAGCGGGTTCTTTTTTTATGGATGAACCTGGCTGGCCGAAAAAATATAACCAGGTGCCCATGATGGCTGATTGGGGCCGTAATGAACTCTATATCCACCGGGTTACCGAAGATGGTGCGAGTTTCACTCAAACAGAAGAAACCTTCATTCAGCTTCCTCAAATTACAGATCTTGATGTGGATGGCTCGGGAAGACTTTTTATGTCAGCCTGGGATGGTGCGGGTTACAGAGGAGATTCCAGTAAGGGTTTTGTGGTCAGAGCAGTTCCTAAAGGATGGAAATACAAACCCTTTGCTAATCTAAAAGATGCTTCGATCAGCGAATTAGAAGATCTTTTGAATTCCAATAGCGCAGTTACCCGGCTCCACGCTCAACAGGAATTGCTCAATCGAAATAATGACGAAGCAACAAAAACAGCCTGGGAGATTGCCTCCGACACAGATAACTCCCTCGAATCCAGAATTGCCGGAATCTTTACCTACGCCCAACTGGCCAAAGAAAACGGAATTGAAAACCTCGTTACGCTGACTTCTGATTCAAAAGTCAAAGAATTTGCCTTAAGGGCGTTGGCTGATCGTAAACCATGGGCAGATAAAGTTCCCCTGCAACCATTTATCGAAGCAATGAGTGATCCTTCAGTCAGGGTTCAGGTGGCGGCATCCGTAGGGCTTGGACGTTTAGGAAAAATGGAAGCTGCCGAATATTTGCTAAAGGTCCCGGTACCCAAAACCTGGGCGGCTCCGGCCAGAGGCACCGAAGGGCTTCATGCTACCCCAAATTCAGCAGTTATTCCTGCACATATTGCTGTTAAAGCACTCGTTAATCTTCACGCTGTAGATGCTTGTGTAGCCGCTATCAGCGGTGATAATCCAGATATTGCCCTTTGGGCTTTGCGGTATATGCACGATCCCAAAGCAGCGGATGGGTTGATTGCAGCTTATCAAAATACTGATTCGGAAGAACTGAAAGCAAAAATCCTGACGACTCTTGCCCGAATTTACCATAAAGAAGCACCTTATGATGGTTCCTGGTGGTGGAGTACACGTCCGGATACGCATGGTCCATATTACAAAACCGCGAAATGGGAATCATCTGATAAGATTGCGGCTTTTCTCAAAGGAGAATGGAAAAAAGCAGATTCAGAGCAGAAAGCCTTATTCGCAGACCTCAACGGTTCTCTTCGCATGAAAATCACTGAATTTGGCGGCGAAGAAGAAGTAGTGGCACAAAAAAGCACCGATATTGACCTCGAAGATATCAGCAATAAAAAAGGGCAGGTTGGAAAGGCTTCTATTGAAGATATTATGCTGGCCATTGCGGACATTAAAGGAGATCCCGCTTTAGGTGAAAAACTGTTTACTCAACAAGGGTGTGTGGCTTGTCACAGTTTGAAAAAAAGCGAACCCATGAAAGGGCCCTTTATGGGGCAAATTGGTTCAATTATGACCAGAGATCAGATTGCAGAATCCATTCTCAAGCCTAATGCCTCTATTTCACAAGGATTCGCTTCAGTCGTGATTACTGCCAAAGGGAATAAGAGTTATGCAGGTTTTGTTTCCGAAGAATCGGCGGATAAGATCGTGATGCGCAATATTGCTGGCCAGGTATTTACGATTAATACAGCGGATGTTATTTCCCGACAGGAACTGGAAACTTCGATGATGCCGATGGGACTGGCGAATGCACTTTCTTATGAGGAGTTTGCGGCGTTGGTTACGTTTTTGGCGGGGCAGAAGAAGTAGGGGTTAGTTCTTGGCTGGGTTACTTCCTGTATACGTCAATAAAAACTACATTTAAAGCTCAAAATGGGATGTTTTATTGACGCATACATATAATTTTGGAAAGTCGGGTCTTGTATTCAGACCTGATAAGTCAATCGCTACCCGTCTATAAAAACTACATTTAAAGCTCAAAATGGGATGTTTTATTGACGCATACATATAATTCTGAAAAGCCAGATCTTGTATTCAGACCTGATAAGTCAATCGCTACCCGTCAATAAAAACTGCACTTAAAGCTCAAAATGGGCTGTTTTATTGACGCATACATATAATTTTGGAAAGTCGGGCCTTGTGTTCAGACCTGATAAGTCAATCGCTACCCGTCAATAAAAACTGCACTTAAAGCTCAAAATGGGCTGTTTTATTGACGCATACATATAATTTTGGAAAGTCGGGCCTTGTGTTCAGACCTGATAAGTCAATCGCTACCCGTCTATAAAAACTGCACTTAAAGCTCAAAATGGGCTGTTTTATTGACGC
>JAGQVA010000454.1 GCA_020438265.1 Bacteroidota bacterium | reverse complement strand
AAAGAAAAAGGATGCCGGTTAGGCATCCCCAAATTGTTGATTGACAACAATAATTTCTCTTCTTTTTCTTCCTGCTTGCTAAAGAGAAGTTGGACTTCAAAGGCGTTAATAATCAGGTTTAGCTTTTCCTTGTAAGTGCTGATAGAAAGCTTTCCTGAGATAAATACCAATGATCCTTTCTTGAGAAAGGGAACTAATTTAGCAGGTAGTTGATGGCAGAAGACTGTGAACCACTGGGGTTCTTCATCTTTGCCAACGCGCTCGGCGACGGACATTTTGTAATAGGTTTGTCCTTTGTCGGTTTTTAGGTTTTCAATGTTCTGGCCTAAGTAGGCGTGGAGATGGATGATCATGATAATAAGGGTTAAACGGTAAATAAAACTAGGTCTTATTGTATCATAATTAGAGAAACATCTATTGTTAAATCGTATTCCCTTTTTGCTAAGCCACTCTGAAATGGCTTATTATTTTTTTAGAAGGCTTATATTGTTTCATGAATGATAAAAGTCACCTCACTTTTGATAGAAGTCATTTCATGCTTAGGAAATATTCTGTAATTCGTTGCATATTCTATAGCTCCTAATAGTTTGTTTGTTTATAATATTTCATCAATAAAAACTGATGGACAATTATTCTATTGCCAACAACAAAGGAGCTGGGCAGAAATCTGCCAATCCAGAATCAGATCAAAAGCAACCCAAAATTTCCCTTCCTAAAGGAGGTGGAGCGATACAAGGTATTGGGGAAAAATTTCAGGTTAATCCGGTAACTGGAACGGGTTCGATGACTATTCCAATTGCTATAAGTCCCGGCCGGTCTGAATTCACCCCCCAGCTTTCATTGAGCTATGATTCCGGAGCCGGAAACTCACCTTTTGGTTTAGGATGGGGCGTTGGCATCCCTTCTATTTCCAGAAAAACGAATAAAGGAATTCCTAAATATAAGGATGATCAAGAAAGTGATGTATTTCTGATTTCTGGGGCAGAAGATTTGGTCCCGGTTTTAAATGATCCTTTACCTGATTCATCTGGTGAATACAAAATAAAACGATATCGCCCCAGGATAGAAGGACTTTTTGCACGGATTGAAAAATGGACACATCAGAAATCCAAAGCTGTATTCTGGAAATCCATTACCAAAGACAATATCACAACTATCTACGGCCAAAGTAAAGAGGCCCAAATTTTCCATCCAGAGGATACTAATGCTAAGAAAATATTTCAATGGCTTATAGAAAAGACTTTTGACGACAAAGGAAATATCATTTTCTATGAATACAAGCAAGAAAATTTAACAAACATTCCATCATCTCTAAATGAAAAAAATAGAAAACCATCTGCTCAAAAATATTTGAAACGCGTCTATTACGGAAATACCAAACCTTACGTCAGCGGAGGGATTAGTCATATGGAGCCAGTTTGGAACGTGTGGTATGAGCAAAATACCTGGCTTTTTGAACTAGTTTTCGATTATGGCGAACATCCAGAAGAGAATGGTGCGCCAGCTTACAATAAAATACCAGAAGATTGGCCCTCTCGCCTTGACCCTTTTTCCAGTTTCAGGTCCGGCTTAGATATCCGTACGCATCGACTATGTCGAAGAATACTGATGTTTCATCATTTTGATGAATTAGGAGAGGATCCCTACTTAGTTCGTTCAACGGACTTAGGGTATGATGAAAATCCAATTGCTACTAAGCTAAAATCTATTACTCATAGTAGTTATAGAAAGAATGAAGAAGGGGGCTTTGATAAGGCCGTAATGCCAGCAATTACCTTTAAATACAGTGAACCAAAGATCGCTGACAGACTCGAAATAATAGATACTGAAGGCCTAAATCTTCCACAAGGAATTGATGGAAATCAATACCGATGGATAGACCTATATGGAGAAGGCTTGAGTGGTATTCTGAGCCCTGATAGAGGGGCCTGGCGATATCGTCCTAATTTGGGCAATGGGAAGTTCGGCCCGATGGGAACAGTTGCTGAAATTCCCGTCGTTTCAAGCCTTTTTTCCCCAGATGTACAGTTAATGGATCAAGATGGGAATGGACTGAAGGATTTAGTCATTCGGTCAAATACCTTGAATGGTTTCTATGAACTGGACGAAAATAATCAATGGAAAAACTTCCAGGCCTTTTCCAGTAATCCAAATCTGGAATGGAATGATCCTAATCTTCGATTTATTGATTTAACTGGCGATGGGTTAGCCGATATCCTAATTACAGAAGATGATTGCTTTGTGTGGAGTCGCTCGATTGGAGAGGAAGGATTTGACGCAGCTCAAAGAGTTCATAAAGCCCTGGATGAGGAATCTGGTCCCAGAATCGTTTTTAATGATATAAACCAATCCATTTATCTGACTGATATGACAGGAGATGGATTAATTGATATCGTCAGAATTCGCAATGGAAGCGTCTGTTATTGGGCGAATAGTGGCTATGGGCATTTTAGCCCTAAGATTACCATGGAAAATGCTCCTTACATTGATCATAATGATCAATTTAATCAAAGGAATATCCGTCTGGCGGACGTAGATGGTTCTGGCACCACAGATTTATTTTATCTCTATAATGATGAAATCGTATACTGGCCCAATCAATCCGGAAATAGCTATGGAAAACCTCAGGTAATCAAAAACTTCCCTAAAGTTAATAATTTCACCACCGTTCAGATCATTGACTTATTAGGCAAAGGAACTGCCGAGATTGTCTGGTCAAGCCCACTTTCAAGTCATGAAAATCATGCTTTGAAATATATTAACCTCATGCCCCAAAAGCCTCACATGTTGATTGAGACCAATAATAATATGGGAGTAATCACCCGACTGGAATACGAGGCATCTACAATCCTGTACCGCGAAGATGAGAAGAATGAAAAACCCTGGATTACCAAAATTCCTTTTCCGGTACATGTATTAGTTCGTCAGGAAGTAATAGATGAAATCAGTGGTAATTCTTTTGTAACCAGATATGCCTATCATCATGGTTATTTTGATGGAGTAGAAAGAGAATTTCGAGGCTTTGGGATGGTAGAACAATGGGATACAGAGGATTATCGCCATCTGTATAAAGACGAAATCTTTACCCCCAAAGGAACTAACTGGTCAGAGGAGACAGATATCCCTCCGGTTTATACCAAAACCTGGTTTCACAATGGTGCCTACCTTAATGCAAAACCAATATCTGAGCAATACAAATCTGAATACTTTGGCCTGGATTCTGATGCGTGGCTATTAGAAGATACAATTATCCCCTCTGAATTAAGCGCAGAAGAAAAACGAGAAGCTGCCCGGGCTCTAAAAGGAAGTATGCTTAGACAAGAAGTATATGCCAATGATGATACTGATTTATCCTCCAACCCTTATACTGTTACGGAAAGTAGTTATGACATTCAATGTCTGCAATCCAAGGGTAAAAACCGCCACGGCGTTTTTCTGGTTACTCCCAGGGAATCTATCAATTACCACTACGAAAGAAATCTTTTAGATCCTCGAATTGCCCAAATTTTAAATTTAAAGACAGATCATTACGGGAATAGTACACATTCCGCTTCTATTGTCTATCCACGAAGGATAGATAATAACATACAGGAACAAAAGCAGCTATACGTAACTTTGACGGAAAACCTCCTTCTGCATCCGGATAATAAACTGGATTGGTATCGACATAGTTTACCTGTAGAATCGCGATCTTTTGAGGTACATGGATTACAGGTGTTACGGGATGAAAAAAATAAGGTACAGAAATTTGAGTTTGATGATTTATATACTCGTCTATATACTAATTTCAAAGAAGAAGGCAAAAATCAAATTGATCTGTATCCTGCAGAAGAAGGGAAAATCCTGGATTATGCGACAACTCCTGGGCGAGGCAAAATTCAGTTGCGTTTGCTCAAACGGAGTATCACTAAATACTTTCAAAATAATTTTTCCGGGCCATCAGACTTTGGGGCAGAAGTCGAATCTCTGGCGATTCCTTATGAAACGTATTCCTTAGCCTTTACCAAAGGGATTTTGGATCAAACCACGGGAGTAGAAGGGCAAACCGAACATATCCGAAAAAAAATCACCGATGAACTTCTGGTAGAAGGTGGATATATCAAAAGCCCTGATCTGCTGGTAATGGATAAAGAAGAATGGTGGATTCCGTCCGGTCAACCTTTGTTCTTTTATGAAGAAGAAAAAATTGATAAGAAAATCCTTGCTCAGCGATTCTACTTACCTGTGGGAGAAAAGAGCCCTTTAGGAGAAAAACAAGAGAGTTATATTTATTATGATCACACTAGTCCTTTAAAGGTAAACTCTCCAGAATGTTATTATGTATTTATACAAGAGGCAGTCGATCCTTTAGGTAACACGATAAGAGTAACGAATTTCGATTATCGGGTTCTTCAGCCTCAGGCTGCGCTGGATATTAATCAGAATCTCACCGAGGTAGCCTTTGATATTCGTGGGATGGTGATTGCAACGGCAGTGATGGGAAAAGGAGCGGAAGGAGATAAACTTGAGATGTATCAGAAATTATCCTGTAATCCAGATGAAGACCCCCTGGACGATATTATTGCTGATCCTAAAGGACATATCGGTCATGCCACAACCTGGTTTTACTATGACCTATTCGCCTGGCAGCGCGAAAATCAACCGCCTTTTGCGATTGGTTTAAGTCGTGATACGCATTACCATGATTTAGAGGATGGTAAGCACTGGTCAGTACAGATTGCGGTAACTTATTCTGATGGCTTCGGAAGAGAAATTCTTACCAAAGTACAGGCAGAAGATGGCCTGACCCCTCATTATGATGCAAATGGCAACCTCCTCAAGAAGGCAGATGGAAAGCCTGAAATGGTTGACTGCGAAGACCGCTGGGTAGGCAATGGCCGAACCATTTTCAATAATAAAGGTAAACCCGTCCGACAATACGAGCCCTTTTTTGATAGTAATGCTTATTTCACCGATGAAGATGCCCTCGTATATTGGGGCGTAACCCCCGTGATCCACTACGACCCACTTACCAGGGTGATCAGAACTGATTTTCCCGACGGAACTTTCAGTAAGGTCGAATTCAACCCCTGGGAGCAAACTAGCTG
>JAGQVA010000453.1 GCA_020438265.1 Bacteroidota bacterium | reverse complement strand
AAAGAAGCACATATTCCATTATGCCAGTAAATGGAATTCAATGAGGTGGTCAATTCATAAGAAAACTCAGGATGATAATCAGGCAAACCCGGAATCAAAAAAGCCATTGTTTGATCAGAAAGATTCACATAAACGACTCTTTTGGATGCATCTCCCATTATTTTGAGAATCTCCTCCAACATCGTAGTTCGGATCATACTTACCCACTGCTTTTGATCTGCTACGGGAATCATCTGAACCCGAAAATCCTTTTGGTTCTCCACTTTTACTCCCAGCACCTCCGAAACAGGATTTTGGCTGGATTGGGGAATGAATTTTCCGATTATGCCAGACGAGCGAATATTCAGGACAATAGGGGTAAAAGGGTATGTCTGGAGAAACGCATGGAGTTGAGAAGAAAGAATTTTCCATTTTTGGATCAGA
Organism: Bacteroidota bacterium; assembly: GCA_020438265.1. Classification (GTDB taxonomy): domain Bacteria; phylum Bacteroidota; class Bacteroidia; order J057; family J057; genus JAGQVA01. Next base: position 4,664 of record JAGQVA010000453.1, on the reverse strand, counting down.
CGAATTTCTCCTTTTGTCTTGCGGGTCAATATGATTTTTACCCAATCTTTTTCAGTATCCATCTCTATCCCCAGGCAGCCATTAAGTCCCGGCCATCCGGTTTTATGTAATAGATTTTCCATTAGTAGTAAAATATTTCCGGTGTGATGTAAATGAGAAGGGAAGACTCGGCTTTGGTTTTGTCTACATTTCCGAAAATCCATTTGAGAACGGGAATGCGACTGAGAAAAGGTAGTCCCCGGGTATTTTCCCTTTTTTCATTTTGGGTTAATCCGCCCAGAATGACCGTTTCGCCATGTCTTACGCGAATGGTTGAGACAAATCGCCGCGTTGCAATGGTGGGAGGAACATCTGCGTCAAAAGACCCCACTGGTGTCGTAAAGTCAGGAATGACATCCAGGGTAACTACCTCATCTTCTGATATATAGGGTTTCAGACTAAGGCTGATATTTGCCTCTATTTGCTCAAACCGTTGGGTAAATTGCTGGAAATTATTCACCGCGCCTGTGCTGGCTGTCTGGGTTTCGAGTAGATAGTACTGGGTTTGGCCAATGGTCAGAGACGCTTCTCTTCCATTCAACATGGAAAGAACGGGTTCCATTCTGATTTTTACATTTCCGCGCGCTTCCTGCGCTTTGAGCTGAACATAAAAGTCATCACTCAGGCTGCCGATATTGCTGAGCATGGGGATATTGGATAAAAGGGTGTTTAATTCTGAACCATCGAGGGTATAATCCACCCCGGGAAGCACTTCCCGATTGACGGATGAAGAATCATCAGGCGAACGAAATCCTGCTTTGAGCCCTGTACTGATCATCCGGTTTTTGTTGACCTCTACCACGACCATTTCAATCCGCACCATAGGCACAGGCTGGTCAATTTCCTGTAAAAAATAGGCAAGCTCTTCTACTTTATCTGTCGGACCTTTGAGAATGATCCGGTTGAGCTCAGGATACTCTACAATGCTGACACCTGAAACCTCCGTTTGAATGATTTCGGGAGGGAGACTGGTTTGAGAAGGAATATTGGAGGAGGAATTCTCAAAAAGGTCATCATTTTGCGGGTATTCGGGATTTTGATCATTCCGCTGACGATGGATAGATGAAGGATTTGGCTGATTTTGCAGGTTATATGGAGTGGATAATGAGGAAGAATTCGCACCTGAAGGAATCCCTGGAATCAATTCAATCGCCTGGAAGGTAGGACGATATTTCATTCTGACAATTTGGGTTGTATAAAGCCCTTCCAGGTCTTTGGGACCAATCAGATAAAGATTTCCTTCCTTTTTATAGGTAAAATCCGTTGCCTGAAGAAGATACCGAAGCAGATCTTCCAGCCTGGTGATTTCTGCTCCAATCGTTATCTGACCAGACAAATGACCATAAATCAGATAATTGGATTCAAGTTCTGCAAAGATTGCCTCAAGTAAGGCTTCCAAATCGGCATCTTTGGCCTCAAGACTGATATATTCATGGTCTGCATCGCGAAAGCTTTCAATGGTGAAATCGGTTCTCCCGGATGTTTGTTGCTGTTTGGCAGGTTGGTGATTACCGTCTGTTTCGGTAGGAACAAACACGGGCTGTACGATGTAATACCCCTTTTTTCGGTTGGAAATTTTCATTCCATTCGCCCAGAAAAGCGCCTCAAGAGCTGTGTCTAATGGGGTAGGAGGGAGGAAAGCAGTTAACAGGCCCTCTGCGTTTGGAGTAGCGATAATTTTTTGCCCGGTCAGTTTGGAGATTTGTTTAATGACAGGATATAAACTGTCTTGCCTGAGATCGAGAGATAGTTTTCCTGCTGTAAAATCAATATTTAAAGGTTTCGGCTGCGGAGCTTTGGGGGCTGGTTGTTGATAAGGTTTAAAAATGATGATCGAACCGGAAATCTCCAGGGTATAACCAAACTGCTTGCAGATAAACAGAAAAACCGATTTGACAGGCTCATGAGTGAGACTATTGGTCAGGATAATTGTTGGTGTATCGTCGATAAATACGTTTACCTGGTGCTCAATTCCAATGGAGCGAATATACTCCGCCAGACTTACGTCCCTGAGAGAAATGTTTGTGGGTTCGTTGAGCGCAGGAACAAAAACTGCCAGAGAATCCAGTTGAGCCTGAATTTTTTCCAATCGGTTTTGCCCCGGACAGATGTTAAAGGCGGTAAATAAAATAAAAATGAGTAATACATGTTTCATGATTCCCAGTGTGCTATGGCTTCCTCCAGGGAGGTAACGCCGGTTTGAACGAAGGTTAATAAGTGGTCGCTAAGACTGCGTATTCCTGTTTCTTCCATATATTTCCTGATATCTCCCCCTTGATGTTTGATCATGTCCTTCAGCACAGGTGTGACAGGAAGCACCTCAAAAACGGCTTTTCGGTTTCGGTATCCAGTATAATAACATTCCGGACAGCCATTAGGGATAAAGTGATATTCAATATTCCCTGCTTTCTGGATATCTGGAAAAATAATCTCCGAAGATTGCGTTTTGCAATGCTGACAAAGCACTCTTACGAGGCGCTGGGCTACAACCATTCTCAGCGAAGCAGCCAGTAAATAAGGTTCAAGGCCCATATCAGTGAGCCGTGTAATCGCGTCCCAGGAACTGTTTGTATGTAAAGTGGAAAAAACGAGATGGCCGGTGAGCGCAGCACGAATAGCTATATTGGCGGTCGTTACATCTCTGATTTCCCCTATCATGATGATATCGGGGTCCTGACGCAAAAAAGCCCGCAAAGTACGGTCAAAACTCAGCCCTATTTCTTCTTTTAATTGCACCTGATTGATGCCGGAAAGATTGTATTCAATCGGATCTTCAATGGTTACAATGTTTTTATCGGGTTGATTGAGCTGGCTTAAAGTTGCGTAAAGCGTAGTCGTTTTTCCGCTTCCCGTAGGCCCGGTAATGAGGATAATTCCATTGGGGCGGCGAATGGACTGTTGAAAAGCGGTTTCATCTGCTTGAGACAATCCCAGTTTTTTCAGGTCCAGATTGTCCTGAGAGCGTGTCAAAAGGCGCATGACGATTTTTTCCCCGTATTTTCCCGGAATTGTCGAAACCCGTATATCAATATCCTGATCTGTCAGCTGAAAATGAATCCTTCCATCCTGCGGAAGACGGCGTTCTGAGATATCCAATTCAGCCAAAATTTTAATCCGGCTGATAATCGCATTATACTGTAGAAGAGGAATTTCATATTTTTCAATCAAATGCCCTTCCCAGCGAAACCGTATGCGGGCTTCTTTTTCATACCTTTCAATGTGAATATCACTGGCTGACATCTGAGCGGCTTCTTCCAGAATTTTATGAACAAATCTGACGATATCGGATTCTTCCCGGGTCGAAATGCTGTCCTTTGAATCAGGCTTTGGAGCGAATTCATGTGGATAATACTGGATCAGATAACGGTTCAGAATCTCCTGGCTAATGGGTTCAATGGTTATTTTTTTGCCCAGTAATACCTGAATATGTGGCTTTTTTTGATTGGCCAGTTCATCTCCCATCAGGTCTATACCTTCTTCATGGATGTGTATGGGAATAACCCTGAAGGTATGTGCCTGTTCAGCGGTAAGAATACTCGTAATCCGATAATCGATATTTTCCAGTTTTTTCATTTGACGATTACATTAAAAAAGCCTCTCAGTTGCCATATAGGTAGAAAAAAAGTGAAAATGAGCCCAAGAATCCCTGCCAAAGGAATAGGATAACCAGGGGCAAGTTTATAGCGGGATAATTGCAGGAGGGAAATTCCTGTGGTAATTCCGACTGTACTCAAAGCATAAAAAAGGAGAAACATCTCGGGATCTAACCACACTGCCAGGCCCAGGAAAAATATCCAGTCTCCCCAGCCCATTTTGGTATCCATGATTTGGGTTTCTCCTTTGATGCGATATACCAGAATAATGGAAATAAAGATAAAAGCGAGGATCATTACATTCGTTCCCACCGTCTCTACAAAATTCCAGTTCCTTCGTGCAAACTGAAAAACCAGCCCTGAAAAAATCATAATCAGGAAAGGATACAGGTGAATCCGCCTGGTTTTAAAATCCTCGAAGGAAATCCAGAGGCAACTGATACAGGTCAATATGATACATATCCAAATCATGAGTTTATCCAATAGTATTACTAAGTTCAAACATGGGCAAATACATGGAAACCAGAATCACAGCTACCATTCCTCCCAAAATCACAATGAGTACGGGTTCCAGAAACTGAGTAAACTGCCCGATTCCGGCTTCACTTTCTTCTTCCAGACTTTTTGCCAGGTTTTGCAGCATCTGGTCCAGCCGGGCGGTTTTTTCTCCTACTTTGACAATCTGAGTCAGGTATTTGGGGAAAATAGAATGCTGAATAAAGGCATCGTAAAGAGTATTTCCTTCAATGATTTTTTGATGAATGTGGTTGACAGCGATTTGAATGGGATAAAAAGAAATCACTTTATCCAGCAGTTCCAGCGACTTATCCATATTCACTTTGGCTAATAAAAGAAGGGAAAATGTATAACAAAACCGGGATAGGTGTAATTTGAGCATGAGTTTGCCCATAACCGGAATGTTGAGAATGATCGAACTGGTTATTTTTTTGAAAGCAGGTTTTTGCCTGATAAGCAGAAAGACAATCATAATCCCCAATATTCCTCCCAAAATCAACCCTCCATTCGATTGTA
>JAGQVA010000452.1 GCA_020438265.1 Bacteroidota bacterium | reverse complement strand
CATGGAAAGCTGTTCTTCCAAAACATAAAGCAAATTTTCCAGAGCAATTTCCTGATGATAAAAAGGTTGTATGAAAGCAATCTGATAAGAATGAACCAGGAGAAACCCACCCAGTAATACTGCGATGATGGATGAGATCATCAGCGAATAAAAGATGGTATTTCCCCTTAGTTTCATGATTGTGCTTATCATTTGTATTGTGTTGCCCTGAAATAGGGATTTTTCTTCGGGGGATAAAATGGAGAATCTTTAAAAGGTGGAGCCTGGTAATTGAATTGCCCGGACGATTGTGTGAATCAAGTAAGCCGGACTTTCCAAAGTCCGATCCAAAGCCTCAATCAATTAAGGCTAACCTATGGATTTTTACACCAACCAATATCTATAATTAGAAGGAACCATTTTTTTTCGTTAATTGGAGGTCAACAATCACCTGAAAAATAAACCTTAATCAGAAGTACACTATGAAAACGATTACTACAATTATCAGCCTGTTTTTCCTCCTTCCACTTTTTGTTCATGCCCAGATCAATTATGAGCCAGGATTCATTATTACCAGTGAAGGGGACGAAGTAGAAGGTTTTTTAAAATCCACAAATCCCAAAAAAATTGGCGAGAAAGTAACGTTTAAGGCTGGAAAATCTGCCACCCCAACGGTATATTATCCCGGTGATATTAAAGGGTTTAAGTATACTGATGGGCGTTATTATGTAACCAAAGAAGTTACCATTGATACGACTACCAAAAATCATTTCCTTGAATTTTTATTGGAAGGAGAGGCAAATCTTTACTTTTATATAGACAAGCGTGGGCAGCATTTTTTTATTGAGAGAAATAATCTGGTAGAGCTGGAAGTCAAAAAAGAAAAAGTCAAGGTGAAAAACACGACGTATCTCAAAAAGTCAGATGTTTTTCGGGAAACTTTGCGAAAGGAATTTGCTGATTCAGAAAAAATTCAAAAGAATATTTTAACGGTTCCATTTGATCACGATTCCCTGATTGATATAACGGTAAAATATCATAATGATGTTTGCCTGGATGAAAACAAAGAATGTACAATTTACCGAAAAGACACCCGAAACCAGTTTTTCATTGGATTTGAAACCGATCAATACGCTTCCCGATTAAATTTTATCCCCATGGGAGCTTTTACCAACTGGGGCGGTGATGAGACTGTTATGACTGGGCCGATGAAGGCTTATTATGGTAAACTGGCTATTTCTCATTTGTTTGGCTTTAAGCAAGGGACTTTGCTACATGTGGGGCTGGGTTATTCTTCCACGGCGCTTTCTTATGCCAGATATGACATCACCCATGAAAATATCATTGTTCCCATTTATATTACCCACAGATTCTGGTCCAATGATTTCAGTCCTTTTGTCAGAGCGGGTATAAAAAACTACATCATGCTGGACCAGTCGATTTACGATAAATTATCTGATGAAGAGTCCATATTAACCGGCATGATGGAAGCCTACCAAATAGGCGGTCAGCTGGGAGCGGGATTCCAGTATGAAAAAGACAGAGTGACGATTTCTATATCTGGAACCAGTGAGTTTCGCAGCATGATTATCCAGAATCCATGGCGGAATGGAAACGGAAAATTATTGTCTGACCTGGTGTTGGCTTATGGGTTGAATGTGGGATTGCAGGTGAGGTTATGAATTATCCTATTCTTCCCCCTCAAATATCCTGGCCCATTTATCCTTAAGTTCATCATAAGTCTTTTTATGAATCGCAGCAATTTCAGGATCTGTTTGTTCCAGTATCTTTTGGAGGTCTTCATAAGCCATGCTCAAATTTCCTATTTCCGGTTCATCATAAAGAAAGCGGAATGTACTGGCAATATCTTCTTGTGATCGTTGTTTGAGAGCTGTTACTGCATGCTGAGGATCTTCATGGATAATTCGTTCGACACCAAACATATAAGCCGGATTTTCTGCCTCACTCACCCCATTGATGGTAAGGCTGATATATTTAGGGTAGAATTCCTCTTTGGGAATAGATTTCAAATTGGCAAAGGCTTCTGTGATTTCCCAACCTGTTTCCTCAGCGATCAGCGGTTCAGAATCTTCGGTATAGGCAAAGATTTTTTGAACCTGTTCATAAGATTCGGGAAAAAGACAGAAGAATTCTTTTTCTGCTGCGGTTCTGTCATCAGAACCTTCCTCAGCCTCTTTCAATTTTTTGTAAGTTTCCTCTAAGGCAGCAGCCCGAGCCTGAAGATTAGCCGGAGGAGTTATTTCGCAAAAGTAAACTTCAGCAGTAGTAGTTTCTTCACTTTGGGTTTCTGCATTTTGCCCGGTTTCTCCACAACCAAGCCATAATATCAGCAAGGGGAGTAAGAGGTAGATTGGGTGTTTCATCATCAGGTAATTTCAGGTGTGTAGAAAATGATTATGAATGATACTCAGAAATGAGGAGGAAACCTATATTTATTTCGGTAAAGTGAAGTTAAAATGAGCATTTAAAATGAGCATTTAAAATGTCAATGCTCTGTCAATCAGAGGTTTAATACTCTTGTGCCGGTCTTCTGATCCGCCTACCAGAACTGATCGAATATTGCCTTTTTTATCAATCACTATATGCGTTGGGAAACCTTCTGCTTCGTAGAGATTTGCAATGCTGGTTGCGGAAGGAATAATCTGATAAGCAAACTCAGTTTTTGTTAGAAACTCCTCCAGACTTTCTTTACTATCAAGAGCAAAGGCAAGGAAAACGACGTCTTTGTCTTTATACTCTTTGACCATTTCATTGAGTCCAGGCATTTCAATTCGGCATGGAGCACAGCCAATAAACCAAAAATTAAGTACAACTACTTTCCCTTTTAGTTCTTCTAATTTATATGAATTTCCCTGAAGATCTACCGCTTCAAATAGTGGTGCAGGTGCGACTTCCTCATTATAAAATTGCTTTTTCCTATAATCCTGGGTGTATTCTTCAAAATCACCATAAAATCCTTGTTTGGTGAATACCGATCTTGCAGAATCATTTCCTGCATTTTCTCCCATATCTGCGGCTATGAGATAGGTTTCCAAAGCCTCCCGGTATCGATGTAAATCCTGAAGAATTCTCCCTTTCTGCATGACAAAATAACCTTCTTTTTCAGGATAATTTTCTTCAATCAAATTGGCAATACCTAAAGCCTGACCCGGGGCATCGAGTGCCCTGAAAGCCTTGGCCAGACGGTACATAGAATAAGGAAGAGAGCTATTCCATGTATATCCTTTCTTGACAATGAAATCTCCATCGAGGAAGGTATTCAGTGCTTTGTTCAAATAGACCAGTTTATCTGAAATGGAAGTCAGTGTATTGGCGTGGTGGTAGTAAAGCATGGCATTATCTGGTTCTTTTTCTAACCAGTAATGCACAATTGCAGATAAAGCTTCTGTATTCTTTATTTGCCCTTCTTTATCATATAAGGCCATAATTTGCTCTTTCGCAAGCTCCGTCTGGGGGTATTTTTGTATAAACTCAAGGACAATCTGTGGGAAAATGGTGTCTTTGGCTGAGTTTGCAAAAAGCTGATACTGGTAATAGGAGTGAGCTTGTTCTATCAGGTGGGATTGTGGGAATTTTTGTAAAAAGGAGCTAAAAAACTGCCTTGCTTCATCAAAATTGCCCTGTTGCGACTGCCCACAAACCAGCGCATAATAATAGGCTTCATTCTTTTTCCCCTTTTTTTGTAATCGTTTGATTTCCTGATTGATGATAGTTTGGGCAGAGTCTTTGTTTGTATAAGGTAAAAGCTGCCAACGAGAACGATAAACAGCATAATTATCGGGAAATGCTTCCAGTTCTTTTATGTAATTTTCTGGATTGTCAAATAAAGATGGAAGTAAGCCATTTCTATAATAGTTTCCGTCTGATTTTTTTACTTGCACCATTAGTGTGGATTCCCGATCATATCCCTCCTGAGTTTTGAAATATATTTGTATGGCTGACTGAGTGGAACCAACTTTATATTCAAGGGAAAATCGCTCTTTTTCCCTTTGCATTTTTATCACCTCATTTGGAGTAGAATAATCCTCGTTCTGGATGGTCATACTTGCGTAGACTTCATCATCAAGGGTAAATTTGCTAGCTGAATCCGGTGTATAGAAAATTTGAATGGTTTCTCCTCTTTGCGGGTAGTCATTTGAAACCTTTGCGTTTTGAGCGAATGAGAAAAAAGGAAGGAGTAATAAGAGTAAAAGGGAATAGGTTTTCATTGGTATAAATTTGTTCTAGTGGTGAAATGTCTTCAATCAAACTTAAAATATAAAAACTCTGGTTTTTAGATGTTGAGGAAGATCCCTCACTTTGCTTCGCAGTTCGGGATGCCCTTCTACGAGGAAGGAGAAACCTACTTCACAAAAAACTTGATCGCTGATGCAATCACAATTACAATCAACAGCCTGTGAATCCACACATTCGCATTGGGGAGCTTTGAAATCGTCTTTACGCCTAATACAGCCCCAATGGCCTGAAAAACAGCCATTGTCAATCCCAAACCCACATGAACCTGGTTATAATAGAAGAAAATAAACAGGGTGGGGATATTGAAAATAAAAACGATTAACAGTTTAATCCCATTGGAAGCCACCAAACTATAACGAGCGCCCAAAACCATGGCTGCCAGTAAAAATATCCCGATTCCCGCCTGAATAAACCCTCCGTAAATCCCGATCAGGAAAAATCCCATTATGGTCATGGGGTGTTTATTGCGACTGACTTCTGCTTCGGTTTCTCTGATCCAGCGCTTGGGGTTTAGGAGAAGGACAATGAGCATAAAAACCATCAGTCCTCCAATGGTATAATTCATCACTTTTTCATTCAGGTCTGTGGCAATGAGTGCGCCCACGATGGCCCCAAGAATGCTGGGTACAACCAGCCAGGCAACGCCTTTTGTTTCGAATTTTCCGGTTTGTTTATAGGTCAGGACTCCTGCTCCGCTTTGAATCAGCGCACCAATGCGATTGGTTCCATTAGCCACAGTTGGAGGCAATCCGCATAGAAAAATAAATATCGGTAATGTAATGAGCGAACCACTCCCTGCCAGGGTATTAATCACTCCGGTCAGAACGCCAACCACAGCAAAAAGAATCCATTC
>JAGQVA010000451.1 GCA_020438265.1 Bacteroidota bacterium | reverse complement strand
TGTATCCTTCGAATCTGATGGCGTAACTCCATTGCTGGAAGGTGCTGTAAGATCCAACTTCAGAGATCCAAGACTTTCTCAGGAATCAAGATCCGTACTGAATACCAACACTACAGCTTTATTGAGCTATGATAAAACGTTTGGAGGAAGTACTTTAAACATTTTGGCGGGTGTTACACGTGAAAAGTTTACTGGCGAAAGATTTTATGCTTTCCGTCGTAACTATATCTCTCCGGCGGTTGACCAGCTATTTGCTGGTGGATCACTTCAGCAGAATACTGATGGAGGTGCCTACGAAAGAGCTCGTTTGGGTTATTATGGTCGTGTTCAGTATAACTATAATGAGAAATACCTCGCTGAGTTTATCTGGCGCTACGACGGTTCATATATCTTCCCCGAATCTGACAGATTTGGATTCTTCCCTGGAGTACTTTTGGGATGGAATATTTCTAACGAAGACTTCTTTAATGTAGGTTTTGTTGATTACCTGAAATTGCGTGCTTCTTACGGACAGATGGGTAATGACCAGGTTTACTACAACAACCAACTTCAGGAATATGCCTATTTGTCTACTTATGGATTTGGTCAGTATCCAATCAATGGACAGGTGGTTACTACTTTGAGAGAAACCATTCTGGCTAACCCAAGCTTTACCTGGGAAAGAGCTAATAACTATAACGTAGGTCTTGACGGAACACTCCTTGGACAAAAAATCGACTTTACACTGGAGTACTTCTTCAACAGAAGAGACCAGATCCTGATTCAGGAAACCGGTTCAACACCTGCTTCTTCAGGTATCAACTCCCTTCTTCCTCCTGTAAATGTGGGTAAAGTAGACAACCGTGGATTTGAGTTTAATATTGCTTATAACGGAAGAGCTACAAAAGACCTGAGATTTCGTGCAGGTATCAACGGTGGATATGCCAAAAACCGTGTAGTATTTATGGATGAGGTTCCTGGTGCTCCTGATTATCAGTTGCAGGAAGGAAAACCTATTGGCGCATTTTTGGTTTATCTGTCTGATGGTGCTTTCCTGGACAAAGCTGAAATTGAGGCCAACACCATTGACTATAGTGGCGTTACTGCTCAGCTGATTCCTGGAGATATGAAATTTGTAGACTATAATGAAGACGGAGTTATTGATGCTGATGACCGTGTAAGACTTGACCAGAATCAAACTCCTACCTTTAATTTTGGTGCTACTTTCTTATTGGAATATAAAGGATTTGACCTGAATATGTTGCTACAAGGTGCTGCCGGTGCCGCACTTCGTTTATATACAGAGTCTGGTGATATTGGTAACTTCCTTAAATACGATCACGATCATCGTTGGTCTATTGACAACCCAAGTAGTGAATATGTACGTCTGGCAAGCCGTGGTGATACTTACTTCACTGGTGGAAACTTTGGAAATAATACCTATTATATGTTCAGTAAAGACTATGTTCGTCTGAAAAACATTGAACTGGGATATAACCTTCCATCATCTGTAATGAACAGATTTGGCGATAGCAGGTTAAGGGTATATGTAAATGCATTGAATCTTTTGACCTGGACCAAAGAAGACATTTCATTTGACCCTGAAACTACAAATGGCGCAGGAACTTATTATCCTCAGGCCAGAGTAATTAATACCGGTCTTAGTTTAACCTTTTAACACACTTAATTGGTAATGAATAAGAATAAATTATTTTTTCTATTAGTCGTTGTCCTGGCTTCACTGATGCCAGCGTGTAATAACGACTTCCTCAATACCCAGCCACTCGACAAGATATCGAGTGAGGCTACCTGGGCAGACGGCCCGCTTTCTGAAGCTTTCATTTTTAATGTATATTCCTTTTTGGGATATGGAGGATTTGAAGAACAGGGATTATCTGCTCTTACTGATGAAGCAATGTTTACCCATGCGGGTCGAAACATTAATACCTTCACAGAAGGGTCCGAGAGCCCTTCTAACCTGGCATGGTTCAGTAATACTTATGAGTGGGGAAATATGTTTCTGGCAATCAGACAGGCCAATATCGCTATTCAGCGCCTTCCTGATGCTACATTCGACAATGACGAACTAAAGGAGCGTCTGTTAGGTGAAGCCTATTTTTTACGTGCATATTATTATCATCAGCTTCTGAGATATTATGGCGGATTTCCTATTATTGACCGTCCTTACGAGTTGAATGAAGATTATAATATCGCTCGTAATACCTGGGCCCAATGTGTTGACTTTATCGTTGGAGACCTGGATGAAGCTGCTACGCTTTTGGATGGAAAAGAAGAGACTCCCGGACGTGCTTCTAAATTGGCTGCAATGGCCTTGAAAGCAAGAGTACTGCTTTATGCTGCTTCTGATCTGCATGACGGACCGACTGCTTCTTCCAAATCCAGTGTACTGGGCGGATATGCCAATCTTGATTTGGTAGCCTATACTTCTGGTGATCAGAATGCTCGCTGGCAAGCTGCAAAAGCTGCTGCAAAAGCTGTTCTTGATGCGGGAAGCGGTTATAAAATGGATCTTGCTTCACCTGTATCCTTCGAAGAAGGAAGAGATAACTATATTTCCATCGCTTTGGGTGGAGGTAGTGCTGTAGGAGATCCTGCTGCTTCTGGTGAATTGATTTTCGAGCGTACGCATACTCCTGAGTATACCCAGGAAAACAACTGGCCTTTGGGAGGGATTCACTTTGGTATCAATAACGGACCTAATGGATATCACAACTGGGCAGGAAACACTCCTATCCAGCAGTTGGTGGATGATTATGAAATGATGGACGGAAGCCAATTTGACTGGAGTAATCCTGACCACGCAGCTGCCCCTTATTCCAATCGTGATCCACGTTTTTACGGAACAGTTTTGTATGATGGAGCTGACTGGAAACCCAGACCTTCTGACGTTGCCGGAGTAGATCCTTCTGACCAGATTCAGACTGGTTATTATGATGACGGTGCTGGTGGAATCATCAATGGAATCGATACCCGTGAAAGTCCTATTGAAAACTGGAACGGTAGCCGTACCCATTATTATGTAAGAAAGTACATTGATCCGGATCCAGCGTTAGCTGATAACCAGTCAAGTGCACAGGTTATTCCATGGCCTTTTATCCGTTACACCGAAATGGCTCTGGCTTATGCTGAAGCTTGTATCGAAACGGGTGATGACGCTGAGGCGCAAGCCTGGATAAACAAGGTGCGTTTCCGCTCTGGTATGCCTGCCGTTACAGAAACAGGCGCTGCCCTGATGGAAAGACTTATCAATGAAAGACGCGTTGAACTTGCCTATGAAGAGCATCGTTATCATGACGCTCGTCGCTGGATGATTGCTCCTGAGACTCTCGGAAGAGGAATCAAGGCAATTGATGTACAGGCTACACTTAAAGCAGGTCAGTCGGCCCATGCACCTTATCGCTACGATAAAGAAGTATATGATTATACTTACACTGTGGTGGATAATACGGAAAATGAAAACCGTAAATGGGACGATAAAATGTATTACCGTGCTTTAAGCCGGGATGAGATCAACCGAAATAATCTTCTGATTAACAATCCGGGATTTAACTAATCCGGAAATGGTCTGAAATCATAAAAAAGAAAATCTATCCCTGTAATTGGGGATAGATTTTCTTATTTTTAGCCCTGAATGATCTATATTTTGAAACAAAAAACTACATTTCTACTCATATTTCTCACTTTGGTAATGTTTGCCTGTGAGAATGAAACTACTCAGGAATCGCATAATTCTCCCCCTGCGACTCCTCCGCTATTTACCTTACTTTCCTCTGGTGAAACGGGCGTTGATTTTCAAAACACCTTGACAGAAGGCCTCAATACGAATATTTTAATGTATGAGTATTTCTATAATGGGGGAGGTGTGGCTACCGGGGATCTCAATGGAGATGGACTGATTGATATTTATTTCAGTGCCAATATGAGCGATAATAAGCTCTATCTCAACCAGGGGAATATGAAGTTTGCCGATGCAACTGAGGCCAGTAAAGCAGGAGGCAACCCAGGCCCCTGGAAGACAGGAGTAACCATGGCTGATGTCAATGGAGATGGCAAGCTGGATATTTACCTGTCCTATTCAGGGACGATGCCAGAACCCAAAAGAGCAAAGCAGCTTTTTATCAATCAGGGAAATGATGAAAACAATATCCCGATTTTTGAAGAACAGGCCGCACAGTGGAAAATCAATAGCCCAGCATTCAGCAATCAGGCGTATTTTTTTGACTTTGACAGGGACGGAGATCTTGATATGCTCTTGCTTAATCACAACCCTAAGTCGCTCCCCGTATTAAATGAAGTCAATACAAAAGAATTTCTCAGTCAGGATGATCCGTTTCGTGGGGTAAGATTATTTGAACAAAAAAATCAGGCATTTGAAGATATTACCCAAAAGGCAGGAATTGTGGGCTCCGGACTCTCTTATGGACTGGGCATTGGTATCACGGATATCAACCGCGATGGTTGGGCTGACTTTTATATTTCCAATGATTATACCGTGCCTGATTATCTGTATGTTAATAATCAGAATGGCACTTTTACCAATCAGCTCAATCAAAGTGTAGGACATAACAGTCATTTCTCTATGGGGAATGATATCGCTGATTTTAATAATGATGGATGGCAGGATATTATTACGCTTGATATGTTGCCCGAAGATAACCACCGGCAAAAAATCCTCCTTTCTCCTGATAATTACGCCAAATTTAACCTCAATATTCGCTCGGGTTTTCATTATCAGTATATGCGTAATATGCTTCAGATGAATAATGGAGACGGCACTTTTAGTGAAGTGGGCCAGTTGATGGGAATCTCTAATACGGACTGGAGTTGGGCTGCACTTTTAGCAGATTATAATAACGATGGCTGGAAAGACCTCTTCGTAACCAATGGATACTATCGGGATTACACCAATCTTGACTTTATCAAATACATGAATGATTTCACCAAAGCCAAAGGCCGTTTGCAGCGGGAAGATGTACTCGAAATCATCAGCCACATGCCTGCTTCAGATGTAAAGAACTACATTTTTGCCAATGAAAACGGAAATGGGTTTACAAACCAGACCCTGAACTGGGGATTTAATCAGCCAGCCAATAG
>JAGQVA010000450.1 GCA_020438265.1 Bacteroidota bacterium | reverse complement strand
ATTTTACCATGATCAGTCAGGGGTAAACAAATCAAAAACGGACTTCGTCATGGGCATCAAAAATGGCCTGTGTAAAATGGATTATAAAGCTACACGCGAACTTGTGGCTGAAAGTCTGAAGGTTTATCCGATGAAAAACCAGGGCAAATTATACGGAGCGATCCAAACGGGAGAGCATCGTTTTTACGCCAAATATCCTGATAAAGAAAAGGTGCTTACTTCGACGGCCTTGTTTTCTCATTTGTGGTTGTTGGAAGATGGAGAATGGAAACTTTCGAGAGTGTTGAGTTATGATCATCATTGATGGATGAAATATTTAAATCATTTCTTTTGAAGAAACTCACCACCCTATTCACCAACCAACTTTCCGCCCATCAAAAAAGTGGAATTATTCACATTTGGAATAACGAATATCCTCAGCAATTACAATATCATTCTCCCGAAGAATTTGACACGTATTTAAGCAAGCTGAAAGACTGTGAGCATATTATATTTGAGGCAGAAGGGGGGCAAATAATCGGCTGGCTGATGGTATTCTGGCGAGATGATGCCAAATGGTTTGCGATGATCCTTGATTCGGCCTTCCAAAAACAGGGACTGGGTTCGCAATTGCTGGATCTTGCCAAAGAGCGAAATACCCAGCTTAATGGCTGGGCAACCGACCACGAAAACTACCGTAAAGCTAATGGCGAAATATATCGCTCTCCCCTCACATTTTATCAAAAAAACGGTTTTCAAATCTTAACGGAAACCCGTTTTGAAAATGAAATACTTTCATCTGTTAAAATTCAATGGAACAAAACCTAACACTCAGACCCTGGTCGATGGATGACGTATCCAGTCTTACCCAATACGCCAATAATCCCAATATTGCGAAAAACCTGACTGATCAGTTTCCACATCCTTATCATGAAAGGCATGCAGTTGAATTTATTAGTCGTTTTGCCAATCAAAAGCTACCCAAAGTGCTGGCTATGGATGTCAATGGTGAGGCTGTTGGAGGAATTGGTTTACATCCCAAAGAAGATGTAAAACGCATGAATTTTGAGCTGGGATACTGGCTGGCAGAACCGTTTTGGGGAAAAGGAATTACAACTGAGGCTGTGAAAAGGATGGTTGATTATGGCTTTCGCAATTGGGAAATAACGCGGATATATGCTACACCTTTTGGGCCAAATATCGGCTCACAAAAAGTATTGGAAAAAGCAGGATTTGTCCTTGAAGCAAGGTTGGAAAAGACGTTTTATAAGAATGGAGAGTTTTTGGATGAGTTGATTTATGCAGTGAGAAGGGAAAACTGGGAAACCAGGGAGAATGATTAATTGGTGTGTCCAGGGATATTATTAAAAAATCCCGCCCCAAAAACGGAGCGAGATCACTAGTAGGAACTTAATAATACTAATACACCTTTAAACCTCCATTCGTCTACCTGTGTGTTACACAAATGGCTATTCTTACTATGATATAAATTGGCGTTGAAAAGTCAGAATCCCCAATAATTTTTGCTGAAACGGGAAAATAGATGTTTCAATCGGGATGATACTACCATTTGTTTCAGGTTTGGAGCGGGATTCCCTGTTTGCATCACAATTAAAAATTGTAGTAATTGTAAGCCATGCAAATTCCCCTTTCCATCATCATGAAAACATCAGCAAGAAGGTATCTGTTCCTGTTTTTTATTGTCTGCTTTCAATCCTTTTTCAACCTTGTATTCACTCAGTCCAAATCTGCCTACACTCCATTAACATCTAAGGCACCTATTCCGGAAGACTTTCTGGTCACTTCTACCGAAAAATATGAGAATAACTCGGAAAGGATTGACGAGGGCGCTTCCCAGGGAAGCCAAAAAGTGCAGGATCAGTTTTTTCTGGAGAGTAGTTTTATGATAGATAATTTATTAAAAAGTGGAAAAGTATTGTTTAATGATGAAGCAGGAGAATATGTGAATAAAATTGCTGATCAGATCCTGAAAAATCAGCCTGATTTGCGCAATAAAATTCGCTTTTATGTCGTCCAATCTCCCATTCCGAATGCTTTCACCACCGACCAGGGCGTAATTTTGATTAACCAGGGTTTATTGGCCCGCTTAAACACAGAGGCGCAACTGGCTTTTATTTTATGTCATGAAATCTCCCATTATGAAAAAAAGCATGTTTTTAACCGCTATATTCAATTCAGAACCATTGACCTGGAAGAAGGAGATTACGAAAATATTGCCGAGTATGAAAAGCTGTTGTTGAAAAGTAATTACTCTCAGCAGAATGAGATGGAAGCAGATCAATTGGGCCTGGAGATGTTTTTTCAGTCGGGGTACGGAGTAAGTACGATTCCAGAAGTATTTGATATTTTGGCCCAGTCAGATTCTGCCATGCTTTCCTTTACGGCAGATTACACACCTTTATTTTCCCGCTATTTTACAAATAGTGATTGGGAGCAGATTTTTGTATTTCCCGAGAAAACGGACTCTATCCCTAAAGTTAAAGGAGATGTGCAATGGCTGACCGGGTTTGAAGAAGAGGAGGAAGAAGACAATGATACGACAACCACTACTCAACCAGAGGTTACAAATAATGAACCCGAACAAAAAGCAGACACAACCAGAGAAGAAAATTCCATTGGCACACATCCGGCACCTATGGCGCGCAAGAATGAAATAAACAGGCTTATCAGTGAAAAAGCGCTTCCCGACCCGGGTAATGCATTTATCATTTCACCGGAAAC
Source organism: Bacteroidota bacterium (assembly GCA_020438265.1). GTDB lineage: Bacteria > Bacteroidota > Bacteroidia > J057 > J057 > JAGQVA01. The sequence goes on along the minus strand of JAGQVA010000450.1, from coordinate 2,378 downwards.
TTTTTCAAGCATTAGAAATAATGCCCGTTTTGCAGTCATCGATTTATACCTTGATAAAGGGTATTTTCTGGATGCGCTTCACCAGATTTTAGCTCTTTATCAGGAATATCCTAACGATATTTTTTTGAGAGAAAAACTGGCTTATTCCCTGTATGCCATAGCCAAGTACCGCCGCCATAAAAAATCCATGGATGTTTTGCTGAACTATGAGGGCTCAGAAGAAGATGAAAAAATTATTGAGTTTTTTTCCAAAATTGATCAGGATTATATTCAGATGATGGCAATTTCTTTTGTCTGGGAATTTGCTCATGAGTCTGGCAGTGATACGACTACAAATTATGCCTTATTCCGGGACTTACTTTTTGAACTTCACAATAGCGGATGGGAAAATGATCCTGAAAAAGTGAGGAAATTTACTCAGGATAGCCTGACTACAGCTAAAATTGCCGATTTGAGTAAAGAAGAAGGATTTTTGACCTTTTTCAATGAAGCTAAAAAAGAACAGGAAGACTACGCTGATTTTCTGGATTATATGGATACCAATCAAGGTCAGGCAAATTATAATCGATTTAGGAAAAAACAGCTTCGAAGAGGATATCATTTGGGAATATCAAAAGTTGTGGTTTTTGATCCGGTTTTTTATCGGTTGGATTTGAGACCCTGGTCTGATGAACCATTAAAACTGATTTATTCAGAAAATCAGTTGGAAAAAGTCCACGAATATATTTACACCTCAGCAGAGAAACTGGATATTGAAGTTACGATTCTTGACAGCAAAATCATGACGCAAAAGCAAAATTTTACTGCTTTTGAGGATTATGCTCAAATCACACAATGGCACGATCAATGGGCACGGGAAGATGATTTTACCTTCGTCCCGAGTAATTACAAAAAAGTGGTTGAGATTTCTGATCGTTATGGGACGCCTTATTTTATGCAAATGGGGGCTATTTCTGGCAGAGTAAAAAAACCGGCAGGAAATTATATGGCAGGATTGATCTTGTCCTTTATTCCGGGAACTTTTCCTTTAGGAGTATATACGATTGGTGTTCCTCTTGAAAAAGGTTTCGTTTTTTCTCTGCTATATGATGTGCGTGATAACCGGCGACTGATGAATTACTACCAGATGTTACACATGAAAACTGCTTCCGGAAATCTGTTGAGTCATGTATACTACCATCTTCGTCAGGTCAAACGGGAAAAAAGATAAAATAATCATGAAATTTCTACCAGGAATTATATTCCTTCTTTTTTTTACCCTTTCCGAATCAGGGTTTGCCCAGGGAATTACGGGAAGAAGGCTTGTCCTGAGCTATAATATGCACTTTATGAGTTCTTACGGTCTTCCAGCCAGGAATCCTAACCTTCGGAACCTGAATGATGCTTTTATTATTAATACCAACCATATATTTGAGATGGACTGGATTTTAAGCCGTAGCTGGGTTATTGGGCCTGACTGGCACACCTTTAAGATTCATAGTCAATCATTGAGGGAAGAAAGAGCATTTTTACTAAATAACAGCGGATTTGGCTTCCACATCAAAACCTTTAGCACAAGAAAGGGAGGAATTGCTCCCCTGGGTTTTTGGTGGAAACTCAGAGTCTATCGCAATACAGGAAAAGCAACCAGAGAGATTGATGATTCCTATGCCGGATCATATCAGCAGTGGGATATGTCTATCTCCCTGGGTAAGCAGGTTTCCTTTAAAAATTATTTCCTCTTTAATATTGGTGTGGGCTTCGATTCCAATAATATGTATTACCGCTTTGAAGAAGATACTTATATTACCCGCAATAATCTGGAATATGAAGTGAAGGATAGCCTGCTGGCGCATCAAGTGCTTTTTATCAAACTGGGATTGGGCTGGCTGGTGGGGAAATAGACCTATACCGGAGCGACATATTCCATCAAAATAAGGTGTTTCCTATGCTGAGTATTGTCATTCCTGTATTTAATGAGGCGGAAGTTCTTCCCATGTTCATTGCCCGATTGCTGGAAGCAAGTTTGGAATGGACTGAGCCATTCGAGGCAATTTTTGTCGATGATGGTTCCACCGACAACTCCATTACCACCATTTCCAACCTCACCCAGGGACGGGAAAATATCACGATCGTCAAACTCTCACGCAATTTTGGCCATCAGGCCGCCATTTCCGCAGGAATTCAGCAAGCAAAAGGAGACGCCCTGGTCATCATGGATGCAGATCTGCAAGATCCTCCTGAAGCCATTTCTCAACTCATTCATAAATGGAGGGAAGGTTTCGACGTCGTTTATGCCATTCGCAAAAATCGCAAGGAAAGCTGGCCCAAAAAACTGGCCTACAAAAGTTTTTACCGAACGCTTCGCTGGGTGAGCGACCTTGATATTCCGCTTGACA
>JAGQVA010000449.1 GCA_020438265.1 Bacteroidota bacterium | reverse complement strand
ACAGGAGCGATGTTTTTCCTTTGGTGTATTGATCATTACTTTGGGGAAATGACGCACCTTATCCACCCAATAATTCTGCAAATACCGAAGTCTCGCCTCCTTTCGGGCCGAACCAATCAAATTATGAAACTGAATCGCATTGGCAATGGTGAGCGGAGTAGAAACGGGCCGGGTGCCAACATGCTCCAGCTTTTTGATATTATCGTCTGGAAATCCGGTATCGCCATAAAGCGGCCAAATGCCGGGGATATGTTCTTTTTTGACATAAAGAATTCCTGCACCTAATGGACAACAAAGCCATTTATGCAAACTCGCTCCGTAATAATCTGCTCCAAGATCGGGAATCTTAAATTCAATCTGTGCGAAAGCATGCGCTCCGTCTACAATCACCTGAACGCCATGCCTGTGCGCCATATCGGCAATCGCTCTGACTGGCAGAATTTGTCCTGTAATATTGATCAGGTGCGTTACAAGAATGACTTTGGTTTTGGGCGTAATCGCCTTTTCATACCGCTCGACGATTTCAGCATCGCTTTTGGGATCGAGAGGCAGCTCGATATATGTGAGTTTCAGTCCGTGCCGTTTTCCCTGCTGCTGAAACTGCTCCTGCATGCTCATATAATCCTGATCGCAAAGCACCACTTCATCACCAGCCTGAAAATCCATGCCCATAATGACGGTATTCATGGATTCGGTTGTGTTGCGGGTGATGGCGATTTCTTCAGTCGAACATCCGGCAAATTCAGCCAATTGTTTTTTCACCTGATCGTATTCCTCAAATTGCCGGGTGCGCATATAATAAGAAGGCATCTCATTGATCATTTTGATATAGTCGAGCTGCGCAGCCATGACCGTTTCCGGCTGGGGGCTGAAGTATCCGTTTTCGAGATTGATAAATTGGGCTGATTGACGGTAGGCGCGTTGTATTTGGAACCAGAAGGTTTCGTCTTCGGCTAGTTCTGAAGGAGAAAGAGTTTGTCTTTCAGCCAGCAGATTTTTGATTTCGGTCATAATTTCATGATCAAAAAGCGTTGTCGCGGCAGAACCAATCGCCAGGCCGCCCAGGGTTTCGAGGAATGATCTTCGGTTGGTGTTCATTGTGGATTTTTAGGGGAAGATAAGGAAAATCATTGAACCGGATTAAAATCGCGGTTCAATGATGCAAGCTCCCAGATTCTGCAAATCAGATTTTTATCATCATTGCGCAGTCATTTTAATGCTGCGCAAATCAAATCATTGAACCGGACCTGTCCCTAAAGGGATCTAATCGCGGTTCAATGATATGGTCTCACGGATTCTACCGAATCAATTTTTTTTCAGCATCTGCTGAATAACCACCCTATAAATTTAAATCAGACTCACCCCATTCTCATCTGTCGTCAAAACTTCGCTCATATAGTCAAAATAGGGTCGAAGCGCTTTAAAGGTTTCATTGATCTTGTCCACAAAATCTTCGCTTAACACCTCTTTATCACTAAAATAATGGTCTACAATAAATTGTTTTTTCCTGATCAAATCAATCGCGGGATGATCTTTGGCAAAACCTTTGGGAGCCGTTTTGACACCCTCCCCTTTCAATTCTCCAAAATAATGCTGAAACTCTTTGCTGGCAATAATCTTTCTGACAGGTTGATCATCAAAGGCAAATTCATTGCGAATGCGCTTCAGATCATCAGCATTGGGAGCCCAGAATCCTCCGGCCATAAAGGTATTTCCAGGTTCTATCTGGAAATAATATCCTCCACGCAATGCTTCGGTAGCACGAGTAAATTGTCCGCCAAAATTGGTTTTGTAAGGAGATTTATTTTTGGAAAAACGCACGTCCCGATAAATGCGAAACAAGGTTTTTTTGCCGGTACGGGGTACAAGATGGTCATGCTCGCTCATTTTTTCGGCCAATGCTTCGGCAAATTCCACAACATTGGCGTGAGCTTTTTCATAACGGGATTTGTTTTCCTGAAACCACTCGCGGTTGTTATTTTCTTTGAGATCTTTGAGAAATGCGAAGGTTTCGGGGGAAATGATTGCTGACATATACAGTTAGATTTTTTGCAAATCTAACTATTCCCGGCTAACAAGGTCAATTTGTAAAGTAAATCCACCCTCCGTTAATCCATTTGCACCCACGACTCCAATAACCACCTGATAAGGATTTCTAATGGCTACCAAATGGGAAACCTTACGGGTATGATCCTGGGTTTTTCCTACATGGTTTCTGTCCCATTTATGATCTGCTTCACACCTTACGCAACGGGTAAGATTAGGCACAATAGCATCAAATTGACTATTTCCAATTTCATAAGCATACAGGCTAAAGTCAGCTTGGGGATCGTCGGGAATGACGGTTACTTCCATTTCTGAATATCGGGGAAGATCTGTGGTAAACAGTACGTGGTTTCCTGTAAATTTTTTGACTTGTGTTTTAGGGAAACAGGCAATCGAAGAACTCCATGCCCAGGATAAATCTTCCATGATATTTCCATTAGCAAGGTCTCCGGTAACTGTTACCGTTCCATTGAGCTGGGGTGCTACGTACTCTGGAGTTTGTGAATTCATTATCGACGTAGTTAAAATGATTAATGTCAGGGAAATAATTTTAAGCATAATTGAGTATTACTGTCATCTATCAGTATCACCGGGCTATTAAAACGTAATTTGGGGTTATGAAATTGAATATAAAAAAAGCATTCCTGATGATTGGAAAGCCTGTATACATAATTTTGTGATTATCGTGTTTTATGAACCACAACTTCCTTGGAATTTTTTCTTTCTGTCAGGCAAAAAAATCACCCGGCTCTGGCCCTGTACCCCATATCTCTGGCTGCCGGTCTGTATGGATTTCCAAATCAATCCATGTGTAAAAGATTCTCCCCCAATCATCAAATTCACGGATCGTATAAAGCATTTTTGCTGGATCTGGATGAGGTTTTTCTTCATACAGCGTTTCTCCGTTTACCATGATTCGCACGGGTTGGGAAAAGTTTATCATGTGAGGATGGAGATAGATTCGTACTTTGCGAACCTGCGAGGAAATAAGGTGAATGGCATTCTCTTCTTTGCGAATCTCTCCAACAATCTTTTGTTTTTCTCCTTCTCTTAAATCAGGTCGATCAAATATCCTCAACCAGTGAAAACATCCCTTCGGAATGGGCTTGAATGGGTTCCAATAATGGATTCTTTGCCAGCCCTGGTCTGGTTGATCAACGGCTTGTTTGCGTCCTCCCTGTCCCCAAACTTTGGCTGGATACAGATTGCGGGGATGGGAAAGGAAAAAACCTGCAACTCGCGGAAGCTCATCAAAAAAAATCTCATGCCCTCCGGGTTTTTCCTGAATAATCCAGTTATAACCATGTTTTTTGATCCATGATCGCATTTTGCGATTATAGTCATCAATTTGATAAGGTTCCTGGCTGCCAAAGGTGGCATATCCTGGTACATTCCACAACAAAGGCATCATGTCCCGGGCGACATAGTCATATCCGCCACTCATCGGAGATACTGCTCCAAATCTATCTCCCAAAGCCAGTGCCGAACGCCATGACAAATGTCCCCCCATTGAATGGCCGGTGATATAAACCCTGTCCGGATCAATCGAATACCAACGTTTGATTTTGGAAATCAGTGAAAAAACTATGGCGTAACCCATATTGCCCCATCCTTTTTCCGTCATTGGAGCTACCAGAATAAAACCAAACTGATCAGCAATTGAAATCCAGTCCTGTATAGAAAGGAAAGCGATCTGCCGGGCGTAGGCTTTGGACATATTTCCATTGCCACCATGACCAATCACAAGTAGAGGTGAAGGTTTTTCTGGTTGATAGTTCCGGGGAAGATAAAGGAAAAAATGGGTGTCGTAATTGACATGATCGCAAGTCAGAGGGATTTCTCTGGATAATTTGCCCGGCACAAAATCCGAGGGCGCTTTTACGGGCCGACCTTTTCGCAACCAAAACTCAATGTCCTGGGCAGAAATATCATTAGCATGTAGCTGACCAACCAGTTCTTTCGGGAAAACGGATTGATCAGCATTCAAATAGCTGTATATGAGCGATTGCGCGTTTTGATTCACTAGTTTTTAATCAATTTTTTCTGGCCAATAAGGCCCTTTCCTTTTTCCTCAAGTTTGGCAATATAAATTCCAGAAGCAAATGATTCTGACTCAATATCAAATTCATGACTTCCCGGTGTTAAACTTCCCTGATAAACGCGTTTGATTTCCCGGCCATTCAGATCAAAAATGGAAAGAGAATAATTCCCTCGTTCGCTAATTACAAATTCGATTTTTAGGCTATTTGAAAACGGATTAGGGTATGTTTTCAGGTTAATATTATTCCCAACATTTTTACTAATTCCAGCTGCAACTTCCTCTTCCAGAATGGTTGTGTACAATCCCCGTCCATAAGAAGCAGCCACCAGCATTTTGGTCGGCGGATGATAATCCAGGTCAGTGATGACAACGTTGGGTAAATCATTGCCCAGAAGCTCCCAATTGGTACCCAGATTTTTTGAGTAAAATACTCCGATATCAGTTGCGATGTACAGGTAGTTAAACTGGGGAACGATGACCAGATCATTAACCGGAATGTCGGGCAGGTCTCCCGAAATATCTGTCCAGGTAGCTCCCTGATCGACAGATAAAAAGACATGCCCCTGATTGGAGCCGTAACGGTAACCGGAAAGGGTTACATATACGATATTCGCATCCTGCGAATCAGCCACTACCTGCGTTATCCAGCGGTTAGGGAGAAGACCAGAGGAAGCGGCCCAGTTGGTACCTCCGTCTGTAGTAACCTGCACATTTCCGTCATCTGTACCGACATAAATGATATTATCGTCTACAGGAGAAACAGAAATGGTTGTAATGGTTCCAAATACGAGGTTCCCGCTTCCGGGGCCATTAGTCAGGTCCGGGCTAATGGCATTCCACGAACTGGCGCGGTTGGTAGATTTATACAATCGATTGGAACCATAATAAAGAATTGTTGGATCATTTGGATGGAAAATCACCGGTGTATTCCAGTTTTTGCGGTCAGAAGAACTAATCCCGTTTGTAGCAGAACTAAAAAAAGTACCACCATCTGTAGACCTGACAAAAAATCCA
>JAGQVA010000043.1 GCA_020438265.1 Bacteroidota bacterium | reverse complement strand
TAGGTTTTACAACTCCATTTACCGGTGGGATATTCGGATCAACTTCCAATTCGCCATACCCTTCAGGCACTTCCGGAATATTGTTCACGCCATCATACCAGGATACCGTCACTGGCGGCATATCACCGCGTTTGGGGAATTTAAATTCCAGAGTTGTCGCTTGTGGATAGAAGAGCGGATTATGTCCTTCTATCTTTACAGGATCAATTTCGTAAGGTAATCCCAAATCCAGAAACTGATGAAATCCATCCATAATATGTGCCCCCCAATCTCCCAAAGCACCATTGCCGAAGTCATACCAGCAACGCCATTGCCCGTGGTGATAGTCCTGATGATAATCATGATGCTGGGCAGTCATCAACCAGGTATCCCAGTCCATCGTTTCGGGAATGGGCTGTCCTTTGGGGAAAGTGGTCATATTGGTATCCCAACCATGCCAGCGGCGTTGGCCGTTCATGTGAGCAGTAATTTTGGTAACGTCTTTAATGATACCGGCTTCTACCCAGGACTTAAACTGATAATAATTATCCTGACAGTGGCCCTGATTTCCCATCTGTGTAGCCACATTAAACTTTTTCGCAGCCTTAATCAGGAGTTCTGATTCATGAAAAGTACGAGTCAGCGGTTTTTCTACATACACATGTATCCCCAAAGACATCGCCAAAATCGTAATAGGGAAATGTGAAAAATCAGGCGTTCCTACACTTACTGCATCGATATTATCTGCCATCTTATCAAACATTTCCCGAAAATCCTGGAAACGTTTGGCCTTAGGGTGATCGTTCATACTTCTTGTAGTATGCTCTCCCCCCATATCCACATCACAAAGGGCGACCACATTTGCCATTCCAGTATTATTCAGGTCGCGAATAATAGCTCCTCCACGATGGCCAATTCCACAACAAGCCAGATTTACCTTGTCATTAGGGGAAATAACAGCCGGACGAATCAATTTTCCGGAAGGATCCCTGAGGGCAGGTTTTGAAAAAATAACGTGGCTGGGCAAAACGGTTAATGCCCCAAAAGCCAGCGTTGATTTTTTAATAAAATCGCGACGATTCTGGTTTTGGGTATTCTGATTTTCTTTTTGCTTTTTCATTGAAGATATGGGTTAGAGGGTAGAGGTATCAATTTAGTATATTTTTCTATTTGCTCAATGAAACTGCCTAGATCCGGTTAGGAAAAGGATTGCCAGATTATAGCATAAAAGAAATTCAGAGAATATTTCCTGGATTTAAGCGGATGGATAATCTTAATTTGTATGTAAACCTGGATGTCACCCTGAGCCTGTCGAAGGGCCTAAGTAGACGAGCGTATTTTTTGATACTTGTACTCTTCTAAATAGGCCCTTCGACAAGCTCAGGGTGACAACAAATGTTGTATAAATTAATTATGTCCAGGCACTTTTTACTAAAACTCATAATCCCAAGCCTATGTCCAAAAAACTACTTATATATTCACTACCAGGAGCATTATTTCTCATTCAACTCCTTTTGATAAGCTGCCATTCGCCTCAAAAAGAAAAAAATCCTCCTCCCAATATCATTCTCATTATCGCCGATGATATGGCCTGGGACGATAGTGGGGCTTATGGACATCCATCGATTCGTACGCCAAATATTGACCGCCTGGCCCGGGAAGGGATACGATTTGATCGTGCATTTCTGACAACCAGTTCGTGCAGCCCCAGCCGTAGCAGTATTATTACAGGAAAATATCCCCATCAAACAGGTGCTCAGGAGCTTCATTTACCCTTGCCGGGTGATCAGGTTACTTTTGTAGAAAAGCTTAAAGCAGCAGGATACTGGACGGCTTCCGCAGGGAAATGGCATCTGGGAGAGGCTACGAAAGATAAATTTGATCAGGTTCATGTCGTAGGCTCATTGGGATTTGATCTTTTTCCGGAATTCAAACAAACCAATGACTCTTCTTTGAAAAATGATCCCAGCGGTTGCAAAAGCTGGATTCCGACCTTAAGAAGTCGTCCTAAAGATAAACCTTTTTTCCTTTGGCTGGCGGCCATTGATCCCCACCGGGGTTATCAACCTGATATCATTGAGAATCCACATCAGCCAGAAGACGTAAGAATCCCCCCTTATATGCCTGACAATCAGGAAGTCAGAAAAGATTTTACGATGTATTATGATGAAATATCCAGAATGGACAGTTATATCGGTAAGGCTTTAAGTGAAATTGATAGTCAGGGAATTGCAGAAAATACCCTGATTCTTTTTATCAGTGATAATGGGCGTCCTTTTCCCCGGGATAAAACGACTCTATATGATGGAGGAATCAAAACTCCCTTTATTGTCCGTTGGCCAAAAAAAGTAAAACCCGGTACAAGTTCTCAATCCCTGGTAAGTTCTGTGGATATTGCCGCCACGTTTTCCAAACTGGCCGGGCTGGAACCAGAACCCGGCTTCGAAGGAGTTGATTTCTCCCCTATCTTTAGCAATCCGGATCAAAAAGTGAGAGATATTATCCTTGCCCAGGCGCATTGGCACGACTTTGACGATCATGTGAGAGCTATCCGAAACGATCGATATAAATATATCCGGAACTTCTATACCGATATTACGCTTTCTCCTCCAGCTGATGCGTTAAAAAGTCCTACTTTTGCAGCGTTAAAGAAACTGAGAGATTCCAGAGAAATCACTGATGCTCAAAACGTTATTTTTCGCATGCCACGACCTGAAGAAGAATTTTTTGATCTGGATAATGATCCCTATGAACTGAATAATCTCATTAACGACCCGACTTATTCAAAAGAGATCAACCTGTTGCGCTCCAGATTATCAGATTTTCAACGAGTATCCGGAGATTCGCTACCACTTCAGAGAACCCCGGATGAGTTTGACCGGGAGACGGGTGATAAGTTACCCAACTGGCAAAAATCCAGAAAACCAAAAAATAATATGTAAAAGTGGTAACCGGTTGAGAATCCTGGTTATTTGATTATTGAAAAGGTCAGGGTACGGAAATTGAATGTACAAAAAAAGTTAACCCTAAAAGACCCTATCTCATTTTTTTACTTTCCATCCATTTTAACGTTCTCCTGACCTAGCCTGTCAGGAGAATCTTTTTTTAGCAAAAAAAATAAAACTCCCTTCATATTTGGTTAACGACGCAGATCTATCTTGCTGTCGCAAATCAGTTCATTTGCTTTATTCAGCGCACAAACTTCAAGAATGGCGTACTGGCAAAGAGGGCGATAAGTAGTCTCGCTGGTACGCTACCTTTTCTCTTTCTTTCGGCTGATCCCAATAATCACCCGCTTCGAATGAATTTGCTCCAGCGTCTTATTAAGATTAAATAAAGTGGTATCCAATTGCGCAGACAATTCAGGATCATTAAAAACCCTTCCGGCAATCGTCTGATTATCATTGAGTCTAGTAAGTAGTTTATTCGCCTGATTAAGTGTTATATCCAATTCTCCTAACGATTGATTGAGCTGTGTAACCAAGGTATCCGCTTTAGGCAATAAATCCGATTCCGCAGATCTGGATACATTCTCAAAATCATCCATCAATCGGTTTGTTCTCCCCAGAAAGGTCTGTACCTGTCCCAGGGAACTATCCACCTGGTCAATCAAACCGGAACGCCTGAGCTGTTGCATGATCATGCGGGTTTCACTCAGGGTTGTGGTCAAATCACCCATAGCCTGATTGGCGACTGAAGGATCAATACTTGCCGCAAAACGGTCCAGCCGCACCACCACACTATCCATTCTCTCGAAGAATGTAAAGATTTTATCGAAATCCAGGTTATCTGAAATATTCCCAAACTGAGAGAAAGCGGTGGTAAAATCCGGAGCTGTTTTTCCTTGAATCACTTCTCCTGAAGGAAGAAGTTTTCCGCTGGTTCCCGGAAGTACTTCGACCAGTTTTCCACCTAACAGTTCCTTGATTCTGATTTCAGCGGTCGCATCCGTATTTACTGCGATTTTCTTATCCAGTTTGATTTCTACGACAACCTTTTCGGCGTCAGGACTAATCAGGCTTACTCGCCCGGACTGGTAACCGCGCACTTTCACCGGATCACCTTCCAACAAACCATTTACCTGCTGAAAATAAATGATATAGGTATTTTCTTCAGGCGCGAAAAAATGCACTCTTTTTACCCAGGCTATAATCAGGTAAAAAAAGATTACTGCGAGTAATACCGTTAAGCCTATTTTTATTTCTCGTTTCATTCGGGTTTGTTATGTATTCAACACAGAGTCGCGGAGATTGGGTTAAAAATGATCTCTTTACTCTTGTACCTCCGTATCCCAGTGTTTCTATTCTACCCACTCTTCCTCCATAAAAGAAATCCCCAACTCAGCCAATTCATCCAAAACCGGCCCATAAACCTCTTTATTCACTGGCATCTGCACTCCTTTCTGCTGAACTTTTCCTTGCAAAATCAATTTTGCACCAATGGCTGCCGGCAGTCCAACAGTCCGGGAAATAGCCGTATGCAACGGATCGATTCCTTTTGTAACCATGGATGAGGTTCGGCAGATCTTTTTCCCTTCCCATTCATACTCAAATTTATCCACCATCACCAACATATCCTTATCCTCTTCCCCAAGTTTGAATTTTTCCAGCAAAAGATCCAGTAAAATTTCTGCAGGCGTACCTTTTTTCCGGATAATATGCTGATCTGAAAGGAGTCCGGCCCATTCAAGTCTTCCCATCAAAGGGCTATTCAGAGGCGTATCCAGGTAAGCAGCCAGTTTTTCCTCCATTGATCCCTGAAGGTTTGTAGGCAAATAAGCCTCCACCCATTCCCTGTATGTCAACTGATCTGACTGATGGATTTCGTAGTTGGGGTCAGTGATTCCTAATTTCACCAATGAATTCCATGCTTCACAAAAACCAGGCACACGCAAGGTTGCCCGAAACATGGTTGGCAGATCTTGCAAACCATATTTCTCCCTGTAAATAACAGAGTCACGATTGGCATAAGCCTCAAAAGTACCCGCCCCGGACACTTCAATCGTTTCTGTTGTCGAAAAAAGCCGATGATAAGGAATATAGTGATATTTTCCGTTTTCAATAAATTTGGCGGCACTTTGTCCTCCAGCCAGAATGAGGTTCATCGGACTCCATGTAAATTTATACCCCCAGGGATTATCATTGCTTTCGGGCGCAACCAAAGCCCCGCAATAAGACTTAAATGCGGTTAGTTTCCCTCCTTTTTCCCTGATTTCATCAATGCTTCGCATAGCACTCATGTGATCTATACCAGGATCGGCTCCCATTTCATTCAGAAAAACCAGGCCCTTCGCTTTTACCGCTTCATTCATCCCTTCCAATTCACGGGTAAGGTAAGAAGCGGTAACCAGATGAGCTCCCAATTTGAGGCAATCGCGGGCAACGCCAAGGTGCATGTGAGCAGGTAAAAAAGAAACAACTAAGGCAGAACTCGCAATTAACTGTTGCCTTTTCTCAGCATCATTCGCATCAAAAAAAATAGCCTCACCGCTAGGATGATCTCCCACTTTCTGTCTCGCCAATTTTTCATTATAATCTCCGACGATCACCTTCCATTGATTTTCAGCAGCATGTTCAAGGAGATATTCAATTAAATTGGTAGCCGAACGGCCAGCTCCAATGACAAAAATTTTCTTCATATAGTAAATGGGTTCACTTTTTTAAGTATTGGTTGCTACGGGTTATTTTTAGCCGAAAATAGCTTGGCAAGCTAAAGAAAATGTGAAAATTGGACAAAGGAAAAGTGAAAAAGAGTGTACGCCGAGTACGCAGAGAAAATACCCCTCCCTCTGCGTACTCTCCGAACTCTGCGTGAAATACTCTTAATTAAATCGCGCAGAGAACGCAGAGTTCGCAGAGTTCGCAGAGAAAATACCAACTTCAATCTGCGTGCTCTCTGAACTCTGCCTGAGACTAAAATGTAGGCTAAAAAACTGAAGGCAATCCATCAACTCTTCCACACCACCTCTCTCGAACCCGTCTTAAAGGAAAAATAACGGCTTAACACAAACAACCAATCGGAAAGGCGATTAAGGTAGGAAATAATTATCGGGTCCAACTCTGATTGGTCATTCAACTCAACGACCCTGCGCTCCGCCCGCCGGCAAACACACCTTGCCAAATGTGCATAGGAATTTGCCAAATGCCCTCCGGGAAGAACAAAATTTTTCAATGGGGGCAATTCCTCTTCCATATTATCAATCGACTTCTCCAGCAGATGGATATCTTCCTCAGAAATTCCGGGAAGTTTAAAGTGAGATTTTTCGGGATCACTGGCCAAAATAGAACCAATTCGGAATAATTTGTCCTGGATATTGCGAATCAGGGAAATCTGCTCAACAGCTACCGGTTGATCACCAATCATTCCGATGTGTGCATTCAACTCGTCCAGAGTGCCGTAGGCTTCGATTCTGACGTGGTATTTGGGGACTCTGGTCCCTCCAAGGAGAGAAGTTTCTCCTTTATCACCTTTTTTGGTATATATTTTCATCAAAGTAATCAGGTTGAATAATGAATAATCAATGGGATGTGAATAGGAAATTATGGAACCACCTGATAAAAAGAATCAATTGCAACACCATTTAAGGTTGAATCCTGGGATGGCTGTATATCAATATAATTGAGTGTGATTTCTTTCTTATTGTCATCCAAACCAAGTCTAACCTCAATGCTGGGGGTGTACTTATTACTGGTTTCCCAGGAAAGATCTCCATAAATCCCATTTGAGACTCCACATTGTTCGTTAAGATAACTGCGAAGTTCTCCATAAAGTTTTGCCGCCTGGACTTCATCATCGAGGATAATATTGGCGACAATGGAAGCGATCCGATTAGAGGGAAGTTCGGTCTTGAGATTATCCGAATAGTAATCAACCATCATGATCGTGGTTGAGTCCAGAACGAAAGTATAACTCAGCCCCAGTTTGTCCTTATGGTCTGGCTGAAAGGGTTGCTCCCTCTGATAGGCGTAGTCGATATTGGCACCGAGATAGATTCCCCGGAAATTGGTTGTATCATTATACATAATTTTCCGGAACAGGTGACTCGTTCGGGCAGTTTGATTTCTACAGGCAAAAAGCAGAGCTATTGCAGAGAGCAGGAAAAAAATAATTAATTTTCGATTCATACACTTTCAAAATCCTTAACCAGCCTCTAATTTGGGTTTAAGCTCAATTCAAAGGTATAAATTAATCAATTATGAATGAATAAATGTATGATATTTTACCGATCATGATTAATTTATCCCCGCAAAAACCAATTATTGCATAAATTTTGCCAAATGATAAGTAATTTTACCCCGAAGGTTACAATCAATATTATTGCATGAGCTTATTCTCCGAAAAATCACTGCAGAGCAATAGTGAATTAAGCCCCGTTCTCCAGAAACAAAGAGAAAAAATTGATCTCTTGCTCAATGAAATAGAAAAGGTAGTGGTTGGTCAGGAAAAAATGATCAACAGACTGCTTATCGGTCTATTCACCAATGGACACATCCTGCTCGAAGGTGTCCCGGGTTTGGCCAAAACTTTGACCATCAGTACTCTGGCCAAGGCCTTAAAACTTGAATTCAAACGCATTCAATTTACTCCGGACCTTTTACCCGCCGACCTGATCGGAACCTTAATATATAATCAACACAGTGGGAAATTCGAAGAAAAACGAGGGCCCATTTTCGCCAATATTGTCCTGGCCGATGAGGTAAACCGTTCGCCAGCCAAGGTACAAAGTGCGCTTTTGGAAGCGATGCAGGAACAACAGGTTACCATTGGTGAGAATACCTATCCGCTGGATTCTCCATTCCTCGTGATGGCCACTCAAAACCCCATCGATCAGGAAGGAACCTATCCTTTGCCAGAAGCACAGGTAGACCGTTTTATGATGAAGGTGTTTGTTTCCTACCCTAATCGCAACGAAGAGAAAGCCATTATGCAGCGAATGGCCAAAACTTCAGGGAAAGCAGAAGTGAAGCCCGTATTTACCATTGAAGACATATTTGAAATCCGAAAAATTGTTGATGAGATTCAGCTTTCAGGGCGTCTGGAAGATTATATCGTGGACATTATCATGTCTACCCGATACCCCGAAGAGTATAATATGCCTCGTCTGAAAGAATACATCGAATTTGGTGCTTCTCCACGAGCCAGTTTGGCGCTCAATCTTGGCGCAAAAGCCCATGCTTTTATGGAAGGCCGAAGCTACGTGCTTCCCGAAGACGTCAAAGCCATCGCCCACGATGTGCTCAATCACCGTATTATCCTCAATTATGAGGCTGAAGCTGAAGAAGTTACCTCTGGGGATTGTATTGAATTGATTTTGAAAAATGTGGAAATATAGCGAAAGATATCACGATTCATATTTATTAAAATCATTCCATTTGGGTTTTAAGGTTTCGCTTAGCATCTTATCTGATCGCCGTAAGGCGAAATCCCGTAGGGATTTAATATTGGTAGCACATGAGTGCAACCTAAATATTTGCGCGCCTCAAGGCGCGCTGGTTTCGGGGGATGGGAAAAAGCCATTTTTTCTACCAATATTAAATCCCTACGGGATTTTACCTTCCGGTATGAAACATATGCTGAACGATTACAGCTTTGGGAACCTAGCAAATCTAAAGTTTAGCAAAATTTTATTTAGCATTCTTTTTATATTTTTGCTTGGCCATTCCCAGGCTCAGACAGTCGATTATATCGAAATTCCTTATCTGGAGAAAAACATCACCATAGACGGCGATTTAACAGAATGGAAAGAATATGCTTTTCACGACGGAGTGTGGGACATTCACCGGGTGAAATACGCACCCTGGTACCAGCCCAGCCGCAACCGGCTCACGGACCACGGCAATGAACCTACATCAGATAAGGACCTTTCAGCCAGATATTATATGGCCTGGGATTCTGTTTATCTCTATTTGGGAGCAGAGGTAATCGATAATGTCAATGATATTATTCCGCATAAACCCGAGCCTTATCGGTGGTATTACAAAGATTGCGTGGCATGGTTTATCGAGGCTCCGGGCGACACGGCGAATGAAACCTTTGGGCAGGGAGATAATGCTTTTTGTTTTGTGGTTGATCCGAAAAAACCGTTTAATGGAGCATGGTGGAGGCATGGCGCTCCTGATACGACTTATCTGGAAGAGCCCATTCCGTCCTCTGCGGTTGATTACGAAATCAAAATGGGTCGTAAAAAAAAGGATAAAGCCAGTTTTGTGCTGGAAGCAAGAGTAAATATGGCGATGACTTTAGGCAAAAGTGATCCTGACTGGAAAGCCCCTACTATTGGAGATATCTATCGATTGATGATTGTGCATTGTGATCCTGATGGTGGGGATTATGGTGGGCATTTGCTAATTTATGGAAAAGGTGATGATGACGAGACGTGGACGGCGGTGAAGTTGGGCGGGTCAATCACTCCTGTTTTAAGAAAAAAACAGTAGATTTCTATATGTTTGATCGAAAAGTGCCTTAACGCTTTTTTCTTTCCCAGTAAAACTCTGTTCCCCAATCATTATTTAATAAAGCTTTTGAACTGATATAGTCCAATTTGTTTAGATAGTTTGCTTGTGTACCTTCAATTTTCAGATTTTTATTTACCTTAAATATCTTCCCCCAAATTAATCCTATGGTTATACCAAGTGGAGCTGCAAGGATAGCGCCTGCAATTCCAGATAACGTGGGATTTCCCATTCCCCCAAGACTTGGAGAAGCAGCTACGACACCTGAGATTCCTCCAAACGCGCCCCAGGCAATTGAATTGGCAATAATTTTTTTACCAACCTGGCCATTTCTTCTGAGATAAATTTCCTTTATTTCCTCTGGAGTGAATTCCTTTGTGCGAACTTTATAATTATCACTTGAATAAGGCCTGTCGCTCATCCATAAATCCAATCCGGATTCATCCGCATTTAAAATTTGCCCTTGAAAAGTATCCAGATCTATGGTAATTACCCATACGTCTATTCTCTTCTTATCCCATGCTGAAGGTTTGTTTTTTTGAGCAAATAAAGTGGTTGATTGGCCAATTAAAGAGATAAGAAAAATGGTCAGTATTAATTGTCTTTTCATTATAATGGTTGTTTTAATAGCTGCTAAAACATAAAAATTGTATTGCAAAGTTTTGAATAGATCAGGCTAATGCAATATAAAACGGCTACCTCCAATTTGCCTAATTTTTTACTACCTTTCTCCGAATATAAGCTTCTAATATCAAATCAACCCTATGCCATCACTCCGCTTGCTTCTAATTGTTCCCATTTTCAGTCTCATTTTTAGCTGCCAGTCAGATCAGAGCTCTCCCCCCAATATCATCCTCGTCATCACTGACGACCAGGGAATCGGAGACCTGAGTATACACGGAAACCCTGTCATTCATACCCCCAATATCGATTCCATGGCTGCCCGAAGTGCCAGTCTGACAAGGTTTTATGTGAGCCCTGTCTGCGCTCCTACCAGAGCCAGTATCATGACAGGTCGCTATAATTACCGAACCCGAGTGGTGGATACATGGATTGGTCGGGCGATGATGGATACAGAAGAAGTAACAGTCGCAGAATTATTAAAAGATGCTGGTTATCAAACCGGAATCTTCGGTAAATGGCATCTGGGTGATTGTTATCCCATGCGACCAATAGATCAGGGATTTGATGAGTCTCTCGTAATCAAAGGAGGGGGACTCGCCCAGCCCTCTGAGCCTTATGCCAATAATCGCCAGTATACTGACCCGATTCTTTTTCAAAATGGAGAGGAAATGCAAACCAAAGGATACTGCACAGATGTTTATTTTGATGCTGCTTTAAATTTTATCACTCAGTCTCATCAGAAACAAAAGCCTTTTTTCGCTTATATCCCAACCAATGCACCTCATGGTCCTTTTCACGATGTACCTGAAGAGCTGAAAGAAAAATACCTAAACATGGATCTGGGTTCAATTATGGTTCATCCTGAGCAGGCAAACGAGCAGAATATAGATAATTTGGCCGCAATCTGTGCCATGGTTGAAAATGTGGATCAAAACGTGGGGAAATTATTTACTCATTTGGATCAGTTAGGCATTACTGAAAACACCCTGGTTGTTTTTATGGTGGATAATGGTCCCAACACGATGAGATATGTGATGGATTTGCGCGGGATGAAAACCAACGTCCATGAAGGTGGTATTCGTAGCCCTTTTTATGGACATTGGCCTTCTGTTCTCAAAGCTGGGACAACAAGTGATAAAATTGCGGCGCATATAGATCTTCTCCCTACGTTTTTGAGCGTTGCGGGAGCAGTCCCTCCTTCCAATTTAAGATTGGATGGAAAAAACCTCCTTCCTCTTCTTAAAGGCAACGAAAGTGGTTGGCATGATCGAACCTTATTCATCCAGTCTCACAGGGGAGATGAACCCCGGGCATATTATCATTTTGCAGCTATAGGGCAAACCTACAAACTGGTACATCCAACCGGTTTTAATGGAGACATCATAGATCCTGATACCATTCCCTACGAATTATATAACCTTGAAAAAGATCCAGGAGAATCACTCAATCTGGCGGATTCTCTACCAGATGAAGTGACCAGAACGAAAGATGCTTATCTGACATGGTTTGAAGATGTATCCAACACCCGCCCGGATAATTATGCAAAACCAGAGATTATTATTGGAAGTTCTCACGAAACGGTTACGGTATTGACTTCTCAGGATTGGGAAAAAGTCAGTGGCGGTGGTTGGGGCGAAAAGGGATTCTGGAAATTGTCATGTATCAAGGTTGGGCAATTTGATATTGAAGTGCGTTTGCCAGAGGCTTTTGAGGGCTCAATCGCTCACCTTAGCATGGGAAATCAAAATCTTGAAAAAGGGTTTGAGACGAATTCAACAATTCTGACTTTTCCGGATGTAAATATTGAGGAAGGATCTTTTGAGCTTATGGCTGAAGTAGCTCAGGGAGAGGGATTTGCGCAGCAGTTTCAGGTGGTGATAAAGCAGAAGTAAGATGTTTTAAAAAAGTTTAGACCTTCCAGGTTTTTGAAACCTGGAAGGTCTGAATTTTCATATATCTTAAGGAATCTCTTCCTCCTCTACATCATTACTCAATGAATCAGAGTTTTCATATTCCACGCCTTTCAACTCCCCAATCTTCGGAATAATCTGAATCAAAAAACGCTGGTTTTTGACTTCTTCGTCCATATTCCGGCCTACACCTCCTTCTCCACTTCCTGAAATCATTACCTCTACCCTATCCTGATCAAATGTGATTCCCTGTTCTTCCCAAAGTCTCACAAGGGATAAGGCCCGCTCATAACTCAATTCGTAGTTACGGGTGTAATCATCACGAGAGGCCATCCCTTCAATGACCATCAGGTATTTGATATTATCATTGGGTTCTAGCTGGTCAACAAGTTGACGAAGAGCTTTACCAGCTTCTTCCAAAATAGGTTTATAGGGTTGTTTAATATCACTTTTCCCTTTGTCAAATTGTACCTGAGTTCTCAGAACATGTCGTTTATATTCAGGCTGATAGACAAAATACCGGGGATCGAGGTTCTCTATCGCTTTTTGGATTTCCTGTAGTTTGCGATATTCTATTTCCATCACCAGGAGACGGGCTTTTTCATCGTTTAACTTTTGAATTAAACTACTGGCGTGGAGTTCTTCTTCGCTTAAACGGCGCATCACTTCTTCCAAAGCCTGATTCTGTTTATCGAGTTCCAGGCTTCGCACTCTGAGTTCTTCTTCCGTCTTTACCAAAACATCCTCTCTAATTTTGAACATTTTATAGGCAAAAACAAAAAGAGCGAGTACAACGATAAAAAGCGCCGTCATCAGGTCGGCATAACTGATCCAGAATAGCCGACTACTATCTCTCTTTTTTTGTTTCATGCGCCAAAATGATTAATTGCGTACATTACTCCTCCGGCAATCGCCATGAGAAATGCACCTACACCTGAGAAAACGAATAATTTAAAACCGACTGAATCCGTAAATGAACTGCCTTGCTGAGCCAGCACATCTTCCAGTTTTTTATTCATCGATAACATCTGAGCATTCAACTCCTGATTGGCACGACTCTCTTTGGAAAGCTGATCCAAAAGTTTGGCGTTAATTTGTATGCTTTTTTCCTGAAGCTGTCCGATATCTCCCCGAATCGTATTCAGATCTTTATTCAGGGCTTCAGCAAAAGATTTGGTATCTCCGTCAATAGAAGACAGATAACGGTCCATTTTCACATAGGCAGCCTGAGTACTTTTTTCAAGAGCTTTGATGTTTTCATTGACCAAAGTATTCACCTGGTTATCAACTACATCAATATGATTGCCCAATTGTCGGGAGAAATTTTCAGCCTTTTTCGCATAATTATCGATATAGGCAATTTGCTTTTCAATCAGTCCATCATTGGATTTGATAAAATTACCCATTCCATTTAATCCCCTTTCAATTTGGCGAATCTTGGTAAAAACATCCTTGAGTTCGTGAAACAATTTCAACGTCTCACCCAAAGATTCGTTCATGTGGGTTTGATACTTGGCAAATCCTTCATTAAAATGAGCCAGATTATCTCTCAAAGCACCTACAGAAGAATCTGCAGATTTTGACAGGGTAGGAATAATATTTTCACGGAGAAAGGTCAGGTAATCATATTGTTTGCTATCTCGTACCTTACGGGCTTCTTTAAAGACATAATTGCTCCTTACGGTAAGTGCAAGTCCCACAGCACTACCAATCATACCGATCAAAACCCCTCCAATAAAAGCCGTAATCGCATCATCTGAAACGCCTGTCTGGGCAATTCGGATCAATCCCAGGATAACTCCGGTAAAGGTACAAAGGAGCCCTATATAGAGAGGAAGAGCAACATTTGATTCAATTGAGTCTTCCTGTGAATAGGATTTATGCTCAGCAAGATCCTGGAGAATATCAAAATCAGCCTGTCCTTTATTCCTCGTCAGATAAGCATTCGTCGTTTCAACAATTTCTCCAAAAGTACGACTAAAACGAGGGTTTTCTTCAATTAAATCGATTGTATCATCTCCCAGAATAGGAGAAGTAGAATCTTCGGTTAAGCCAACCGTTTTCGATTTAAGCAAAGAAGAACTGGGGAAAATACTTTCCAGTCTTGAAATCGCAATATTATTCCTAAAAAACACAATGAATTGTAATACAACAATCACTGCAACAATCCCGATTTCTACTAAAAAAAAGGTATCCATAAATATTGTTTTGAAGTCTTGTTATGGTTAAAAAATTAACTGATAACTGGCTGATTTTAAGGTAAGAGCTAAATAGGAGGTTAAGTCTAAGGAATTTTAACCGTTTATCATATTTAATTTCGTTTATAATGTAATTTTCTTACCCAGATAATACATTTATTCAACCTTTGGACGGCAAGAACCTAATACGGATAGCAAAAGTAAAAGGTTTAAAACACAAAAAAAGCTGCCCCCATTGGGAGGCAGCTTTTTTAAGACTTTCTTTCAGAGAATATTTATTCTTTTACAAACTTCTCATTAATCGTTTCTTCCTCGGTTTTGATAGTGATGAGGTACATTCCGGCGCTCAGGCTGGAAATGTCAATACGATTATCTTTAGGTTCAACTTTGAAAATCAATGCTCCATTGACCGAGTAAATTTCTACAGACTCGACCCTGTCTTCTGAATTGATATTCAATACATTAGTAGCTGGTGTTGGATAAACCATTGCATCAATATCCAGATCATTGGTCCAACCCATAGGTTCTCCTTTGCCAGATGGTGCAAGAAGTGGAGTAGTACTCACTTCAACGCCATTATTCCCAGCCATCAAGCTTGAACCAGAGTTACCGGTAATAGTTACTGCATCGATATAGATGAGGTCGTTATTGGCACTTGCATCACACTGGAAGCGGAATTGTGCTCCATTTGTAAGGTTATAACTTGCTGCATCGAGTGTTACTGTAGAGGTATAGAAGGTATTATTATTAATATTTACTCCTCTAGTCCAAACACCGATAGTTTGCCATCCTGATCCATCATTATACCTCAACC
>JAGQVA010000448.1 GCA_020438265.1 Bacteroidota bacterium | reverse complement strand
TAGGTGTATATCGTTACGATCCCGATAGCGGATATTGGCAGTGCTTTAACGACAGCTTACCAGCTACGATTATTACTGACCTGGAAATCAATTACTGTGATGGGACTATCCATGCAGGCACCTATGGCCGAGGTATTTGGCGTTCTCCCCTCTGGCCAACTCCCCCGGATACCATCACTCAGGATACTGAGTGGGATTATGCAGTGAATGTAGGAAACGATATTTACATCGAATCCGGGGTTACCCTTACCATCAAAGGCTTGGTGAATATGGGCAAAGACAAAGGGATTTATGTCAAGCCCAATGCTCGACTGATTATTGACGGCGGCACACTTACCAACCAATGCGGAAAATTTTGGAAAGGCATTGAAGTTTGGGGCGATAAGACAAAAGATCAGTATCCTTATGCACACCCAACCCATCAGGGAAAGATAGAATTAAAAAATGGAGCTATGATTGAACATGCCCGAAATGCTATTTCAATGGGAAAAAGTTTGGGTGGATGGACACAACCCTCCGGCGGGTTGGTGATTGCCGATGATGCAATATTCAGAAACAACCGCAGGTCAGTAGAATTTCTTTCCTATAAGATTAATAACTATAGCAGATTTAATTATTGTGAATTTGTAGTGGATGATAATTTCAGGGACAGTGCTCAAAATTTCACCAGTCATATTACCCTCTGGGATGTGAAAAATGTACTTTTTCGATCCTGTATCTTTAAAAACGAAATAAGCACCAAAATCTGGTCTTTAAACCGAGGTAATGGAATTCACTCAATAGATGCAGGCTACACCATCAAGGGAGTTTGTAATACCGGAGGTCAGGCCCCACCGGCTGGCACTCCTTGCCCGGAGGATAGTCTTACCAGAACAGTTTTTGAGGGATTTAACCGGGGGATTCAGGCAACTGGAACAAGTACGAATAATACCATCAATGTGAAACAGAGTCTTTTTGAGGATAATGTGCTTGGGGTATCAATAGATAATCTTGATAATGCTTCTCTTACTCGATCCATATTTAAAATTGGGGGGAATAATGAAAGTGGATATTTTAATTCTCATGAAGGAATTTTTCTTCATGAAACTTCTGGCTACCGAATAGAAGAAAACACACTCGAAAGATCTGATAATCCCCTAGAAAGCAATATACTCGGAATCAGAATTTTAGAAGGAGAAACAGATAATAATCAGGTCTATAAAAATAGCCTTGATACCCTAACCCGAGCTGCTATTTCTGAAGGACTCAACCGTGATCCTAATCATTTTACAAATGGCCTAAAGTTTTTGTGTAATACCTTTTCCCGAATGGAAGCTATCGATATTGATGTTCAGAAAGCTTCCACTCCCAACCCTGGTAAGCATGGAGTTAATGGCTTTCAAGGTGATATCCCTCTCTCAGCAGGCAATACTTTTTCTCATATTGGGCAAACGGAAAGTGATGTCAGGAATCAATCAGACAATTATTTTTGGTATTTTTATTCCGGAACGGCTGAACAACCCCTGGATTATACCACAGGTAAGGTTCTAGCCATCACTATGTCCTCCAATACATGCCCATCCAACATTACAAATGGCATTAATTTCCCTCTATCCAGCGGGAAAATCACTGAGTTGAATAATGAGTATCTTACCGCAGAGATTGCCTATGCCAATCTTTTGTATAATTACAACCAGTTGATCAACGGAGGGAATACGACTGCTATGCTAGCGAAGCTTCAACTCGACTGGTCTCAGGATGCCTGGACGCTTCGAGATGAGTTGATCGCCAGTTCTCCTTATGTCACAGAAGAAGTTCTTCGTGAAGCGGCAGATGAAGACGTCCTACCCCACGCCATGCTTTTGGAGGTTTGTCTCGCCAATCCTGATGCTACCCACAATAGTGAATTTATTGATTTTTTAGAAACCCAGGCCCCCAATCCTATGCCTTCCTATATGATTGACATGATTGCAGCCAATTCGGATTCTGCGACCAGTAGAACAAATATGGAAAGTGCCATGAGTGGTTTTAGTAATGAAATGGCCTTTAGCTCCAATATGATTGTAATAGACTTAAAACTGGACTCGGTAGATGAAGCTCAGGCTATTCGCAATTGGCAAAGAAAAATAGAAACGATGGAAGGGCAATATGAACTGGCAGAATCTTTTGTTTCAAATGGTTTCTATGACTCCGCATTAAGTGTACTGGCAGATATCCCTGATAGTTTTGACCTTTCCGGTGCGGGATTAGAGAACGCGCACAATGATATGGTTACCTATGTCAATTTCCGAAAAACGATTTATAACGATG
Organism: Bacteroidota bacterium; assembly: GCA_020438265.1. Classification (GTDB taxonomy): domain Bacteria; phylum Bacteroidota; class Bacteroidia; order J057; family J057; genus JAGQVA01. The sequence goes on along the minus strand of JAGQVA010000448.1, from coordinate 2,817 downwards.
ACAATATTTTAGACATCATGGATCTGGACAGCCTTAGAAAAGCAGAGTTATACACCTTTGCTCAAAACTCGACTGGCAGAGCCTCAGCGATGGCCTGGAATATTCTCTGTTTTGGGTATGACCTATGCAAGGATTATCCACCAGTAGCAATAGAGAGTGGAGGCAGCGCACGAAGGGCTAAACCGACTATAGATCCTCAAAAGTTTATTCGTTCGCAGTATTATAAGCTCAATGTCTACCCCAATCCTGCTGGGGAATATGCTACTTTTGACTGGGAGTTAGTTCATCTGGAAGGAAAAGCAAAACTCAGAATTATGGATCTGTATGGTAGGGAAATTTCCTCCAGACTCATCTCAAGTTTAGAGGGGCAATGGATTTGGGACACCCGATCTATCGGGAATGGAATCTATCTCTACGAACTCAGAGATGAAGATGGAGAAATTCTCAATCAGGGAAAAATTGTGATTCAAAAATAATGATTTTTAGGGGGCAAACATTGTGTTTGCTCCCATTAATTTACCCAGTTATGTGTAAAAAAGTACCATTTTTAATGATTTTAGCCTTTCCCATCATACTTCTGAGTCAGCCCTTTAGCCTTGATACAACCTTCCAACCAGATTATCCTTTTTTTAGCTATGGGAATAAAGCTAACACTGGAAACGTAATTGATTTACTAGAAGAGCCTGATGGCTTCATCATGGTCGCGGGCTACTTTAAGGAATGGCCTCAAATCAAAGGATCGAATGTAATTCGATTAAAGGGAAATGGAGATCGGGATTTAACCTGGAAGCCCTCGTTTTGGATTACCGAAGGAGCTTATTATATCAAAAAAGCAGATGGATATTATTTTTTTAATAGTGGAAATTTTGGTATTAGAAAGACTGATTATTATGGGAATTTTCAATATATAGATTTAGGAGCCAATATCCCTTTAGATTCTCTTTTTGCAGGCTATCCCTTCAAACCTTATATCTTTCCAGACCAAAGCATGCTAGTTGGAGGGGATGGTTCCAAATACCCCAGTGCCCAGAATTTCCAACGCCGCTTGTATTTTATGCGCATCAAGCCTAATGGATATACCGATACCAGCTTTTACCATAATACCAATTATGATGTGGAAGAGGTGATCCGCTATGATTCTACCCGGTTACTTTTGTATGGCAATCAATTGGCTTATTACGATTCTATTCCGATCAATAAGCTCTGCTTGATTGACACAGCCGGGAATCTCGATACCAGTTTTTATGCCGGAAGCTTTACCAGTGGATCGCCTGGTCCCAAATATGTTCAACCAGATGGCAAAATCATTGTTGGAGGGATTTTTACTGTTTCGGACTATCCAGACACATTAAATGTCATCCGTTTAAACCCGAATGGAAGTATTGATACGACTTTTAATAACACGAACTCTGCTCTGGGCAATCAATCTACCGTTCATGCAGTTTGTCCGACGACGGATGGAGGGTTATTGATTGGAGGTAGTTTTACTACCTATCAGGGATATCCTCGTAACCGGATTGTCAAAACAGATGGGGATGGGTTCTTAGATCTTCAATATCTATATGGAGAGGGGATTGATAGTGCTAAAAATAATGTAAATTTTGGAGGAGAAGTGAGACAGATTGTCTATGCGCAAAACGACAAATACTACATCATGGGGCATTTTGCGAAGTATAATGGAGAAGTAGTCAAGCCTTTGATTCGGATTTTGGGTCTGAGTCATACCGTCGGTATCGAAGAGGAAGCTGATCAGGCTACCCTATCCGTTTTTCCCAATCCGACAGCAGATTACACTACTTTTAATTGGAATTTGGGTAAGTTTAGAGGGAAGGCTATACTCAGGATTTATGATCTATCTGGTAGGCAGGTTGCCAACCAGGCAGTTAACGTCTTTGAGGGGCATTGGATTTGGGAAACCCATGAGGTGAGTAACGGAATATATCTGTATGAACTTCGGACAGAAACTCAGGCCTTGCTGGGGCAGGGGAAAATTGTGGTGAAGCATTAACAACTCATTGTGATATATAAATTTTCATGATATCCCATAACTCATCAAGTAACATTAACATACCTTTTTATTATGAAAAGTCATTCAGAAGCCTTATACCAGCAAGCCTTGGCTGATTTTAAGATAAAGGAATATGAAAAAGCATTAAAACATGCTTATTCTGCTTTTGAATCTGGAGGGGAGGAGCTTCAATTATGGATACTTCTGGCAAGTATTCTTCGTCGGATGGACCGCTTTACAGACGCACTTGGGTGGGTTGAAAAAGTGATAAAACGAGACTCAACGTATCGCTCTCCTGACCTGGAATCCAAAGATGGAAATAGTCTTTATATTTTGGGATTTATTTTGGATGCTCTGCACCGGTATGAAGAAGCATTGGCTGCTTATGACCGGGCCATTGACATCGACCCGAAAGATGGATATTCCTGGCATGGTAAGGGAAATGTTTTGGATACCCTTCACCGGTATGAAGAGGCATTGGCTGCTTATGACCGGGCTATTGAAATCGAACCAAAACTCGCCTATTCCTGGCATGGTAAGGGCAATGTTCTGGATACGCTTCAAAGGTATGAAGAAGCATTGACTGCTTATGACCGAGCCATTGAAATCGACCCGAAAGATGCCTATCCCTGGTATGGGAAGGGAAATGTATTGAATAGTCTTCACCGTTATGAAGAGGCATTGGCTGCTTATGAACAATCCATTGAAATCGACCCATCAGATGCCTATCCCTGGTATGGTAAGGGCAATGTCCTGGATGCGCTTCACCGGTATGAAGAGGCGTTGGTTGCTTATGACCGGGCTATTGA
>JAGQVA010000447.1 GCA_020438265.1 Bacteroidota bacterium | reverse complement strand
CATTTCGCAAGTTTCAGGGATAATATTATTTCTGACTCCTCCCCTGATCAACCCCACGGAGATAACAGCTGCTTCTTCTGTTAATTGCGTCTGGCGACTGATAATGGTCTGCAAACCCATAATAATCTGCGCCGATACAACTATCGGATCGATGCCCGCCCAGGGAGCCGAACCATGAGATTGCCTGCCTTTGACCTTGATCACAAACCGGTCGGCAGCGGCCAGTGTCCCGCCAGGTTTATATCTGATTTTTCCTACATCCAGCCCGGAACTGATATGCAGTCCAAAGATCGCATCCACATCAGGATTTTTCAAAACACCTTCTTCCACCATAAGTTTGGCGCCTCCTTTTTCTCCGGGAGGGGCTCCCTCTTCAGCAGGTTGGAAAATAAATTTAATGGTTCCCGGGATTTCGTCCTTGATTTGAGCAAATACCTCAGCTGCTCCCATGAGAATGGAGACATGCGTATCGTGTCCACAGGCGTGCATAACACCTGTTTCGATCCCGTTATAGGTCGACATGACCTTGGAAGCAAAAGGAAGGTCAACTCTTTCTGTAACTGGTAAAGCGTCCATATCTGCTCTTAATCCAACTACAGGCCCAGGTTTTCCTCCTTTCAAAATTCCTACTACTCCTGTATGGGCAATTCCGGTTTGAACCTCAATTCCCAGGCTTTTAAGGTGAGCAGCAATATATTCTGCTGTTTTAAACTCGCGGTTGGAAAGTTCCGGATTTTGGTGAAGATGCTGCCGCCATTCGATGACTTTTGCTTCCACTTTATCCGCTAATTCGTCTGCCTTTTCATAGGTTTTGGCCTTTTGTGCCCATGCAGGCATCAGGCAGATACTCCATAGTATCAGGGTAGTAAGCGTTAGTTTCATTTTTTTTGGTTGGTCAAATAAATTTTGACGGAAATATAGTGAATTTTAAACAGATAACAGTCTTGGATCGGGCTTTAGAAAGCCCGATTACTTGTTTGCTTTTGTGGGGAGACACAGGCCTCAAGGCCTGTCGTAATCCCTAAAGCTTACATTCCCAGAAAATCCTTTTCGTACATTGAGCGCAGATACTTGAATTCAGTCTGGGAAAAATCATGGCAATGGCTTCCTGTTTCGATCCAAAGATATTTTCATCGCCAATTTTCTCCCAATACCCCCCTTTTTGAAGGAGATCCCGGCTGCGTTTTTTAATTCCACATAAATAAAAATGACCGCCGTTTTCCCGCCACCTCTCTGCCTCCTGAACCAGAAATTCAGCTCCTTCCATGTCGATAAAATTTATCCCGTCAGCAACAATGAGAATATGATTTTGTTCCGGGTTTTTGGCTGAGATTTTTTGAAGGAAAGCACCTATATGATTGATCGCTCCGAAAAACAGGGACCCATCTATTCGCACAACTTTCAGTTGCGGGCATTCCGGTGATTTTATGCGTTTGATATTGTAAAATTTCCTTTTGGATTTACGCACTCCCGGAGCGAGAACCACACCTCGTGGCTTGGAAGTTTTTTGCAGATAAAAGACCAGGGAAAGGATAACTCCAAGGTAAATGGCAAATTCAAGGTTTAGAAACAGGGTAGCGAGGAAAGTAATTAACATGACGGCCGTTTCCTCTTTGCTGATTTTTATGGTACTTCGAATGTGATGAAAATCAATCAGATTATAGGCTACCAGCATGATTATCCCTCCTAAAGCCGGAATGGGAAGGTAGGCCGTTAAAGGCGCAATAAACAAAAGAATCATGGCCAGCATAATGGCAGAAAAAATAGAGGCCAGAGGAGTTTCTGCGCCCGCCTGTTGGTTTATCCCTGATCTGGTAAAAGATCCTGAACCGGGATAACAGGAAAAGAAACTTCCTATCAGATTGGAAAGGCCCTGACCGATAAATTCCTGATTTCCGTCGATTCGCTGATGTGTCTGGGTTGCTATTGCACGGGCAATGGAAACGGCTTCCACCAGCCCTAGCAGAGCGATGGCAAAGGCATTGGTTCCCAGTTTCTGGATAGTTGTCAAAGAAACATCCGGCAGGGAGGGAGGAGGCAGATGGCTGGGAAGTGTTCCTATCAATTCGACCCCATGCTCACTCCCACTAATGAGAAAATTCACGATACTGCCCACAATCATGGCTATCAGCATATAAGGAAATTTGGGCAAAAGTTTCCTCATCAGAATAGCAGTAAACAGGGTACTCATTGCTACGGTCAACACATAAAAGTTTGTGTCATTTATCTGGCTGAAAATGCTTCCCCAATTCTCCAGGAAAGGAAGGCCCCGTTCTACCGAAACCCCTAACACATGTTTCATCTGACTGGTAGCAATCAAAATGGCAGCGCCCGCAGTAAAGGCAATAATCACAGAATGCGAAACGAAGTTTACCAGTGTACCCATTCGTGCCAGACCCAGTATCAGTTGAATCACTCCGGTGTATAATGCGAGGGCCAGCGCCAGCTGAACAAAATCTGCGCTTCCTGGCTCGGCAAACTGGCTGATGGCAGCAAAAACGACGATTGAAATAGGCGTTGTTGGCCCCGAAACCAATTGCCAGGAAGATCCAAACAAAGAAGCAATAATGGGGATGACCATTGCAGAATAAAGGCCATATTCAGGAGGAAGCCCTGCAATCATGGCAAAAGCAACTCCCTGAGGCAGCGCAATTACTGCCCCTGTCAGTCCAGCCCAGAAATCTGCTTTTACATTTTTACGGTTGACCTTTGGCCACCAAAGAAGAAATGGAAAAATACTTTGTTTGATCGTTTTTTGCCGCATCTAACTCCAAATTTAGGCATAAGCCTGATTTGTTTTTATCGAAAAACATAAGGGAATAAAGGAATATTTAACAATAAATCAATCTTTGATAGTTTTCAAAATACTAATATTGCATAACTGATTTTCCAACAAAACTCCCAATCGTGCTCTCTTTTGATAAATCAGGTTGTTATGGTTACTCAATCCGGCAATGGTACGGAAAAAATTTGTACTTTTCTTCTTTGACAAGGTACTCGATATGGTAAAAAAAATAATTGTACTTCTCCTGTTTATTGGGTGGGCACTCACAGTAGTCAGTCAGACTGTTGATGTGAATGTTAATAAGAGCAAAAAAGATCGACAGCGAATCACAGATTCTCTGGAGCAAAAGCTGGCGATTACACCGGATACTTCACAGTGGGAAATTCTTTACGAGCTTAGTCAAAACTTTCGTGAATACTCTCGCAGGGATTCAGTTGCGATGCAAAAAGGCATGATGTATAGCCAGCAGGCAGAACAGTTGGCTTTGGCTGCCAATGATACTGTCAAACTTATCAGAAGTTTATCTCCCCTGATATTTTTTTATAAAAGAGATAAACAAATGAAGGATCAGGCGGACGAAATGGACAAATGGAGAGATAAACTCCTGCTGGAATGGGGATATTCCATTCCTTCCAATTTTGATCAATGGGATGGAGATAGTGAAGTAAGCCTGGGAGGGAAGTTCAGAATTTTGTATGATAGTCTTGCTGCTTATAATATTGTAGAAGTCCATCGGAAAATGGGAGATAGTAACAGAGTGGCCTTTTCTATTTCAGATAAGGATTTGAATGATCTTCCCGGAAGCTGGTGGATGCGTTTTCGTTTGAGAAGCAAGTCTGACCATTGGGAAGAACACATTTTTTTTACAGGTGATGGCAATAATTATTGGGATACGGTTGAAGTTTTCACTGCAAAGATGGAAGGCGGATTTAGCCACAAGGTTACAGGAAAGGCTTTGGAGCCTTCTGAATGGGATGTAGCGGACCATCCCAATCATTTTCGTGTATCTGTTCCTCCCGAAGGAGATATTCTGGTTTATTTGAAAGTAAAGGGATTCCCGGAGGGAGGTGCACCGGAAAAACTGAGAATTAAACATGTCAATTATGAATCATATCTACGCGACAGAGTGAAAACCCGCCATACCAACGGGATCTTTCAGGGAGTAGTGCTGATTCAGCTGTTTTTCTTTTTCCTGTATTTTTTGGCTACGAAAGATCCGGTTTATGGTAATTATGCAATCTATATTCTTGGGCTGAGTATCTTTATGATTACAGTCAATTATTTCGAGAATATTGATGATCTGATTCAGGCAAGTATTTATCTTTTATCCATTTGGCTATCCACGACAGGGATGTTGATGTTTTCCCATTCCTACCTCAATATGAAGGAATTAATGCCCCGCTGGAAGACACCTCTCAAAGTTTTTCTCATTGTTTTTACCTCCTTTTCCCTCATCATTGCCGGATTGCTTCCCTATATGGTTCAGGGCATTACTCAGGGAGGAATTGGGTTTCTTATTCCGGTTTTGGTCGGAATTTCCAGTTTTGTGTTTTTCTTTCTGATACTGGCGGCGGTGATTTTTCTGCCAATTTGGGGAATCGGCACATTGCGGAAAGGGTATGAACCTTCCAAATATTATCTGATTGCAACCTTCTTCCTTTTTTTAGGATTTTTGGTACCCCTTGGCCTTTCGCCTTTTGAGCAAAATTTAAAAGAAATGGGCTTTTTTGAGAGTATTGGTGTTTCTACCCTGATTCAGGGAGGAATTGCCTTACAGCTTTGTTTGTTTGCCCTTGGGGTAGGGCATAAGCGAAATCTTCTTGAAAAGGAAAGACGAGAAGCTCTGGAAAAAAACCTGGCGATGCAAAGAGAAATCAATGCCGCTACCGATCGTTTTGTGCCCTACGAATTTTTGCGAACGCTTGGCAGGGAAAGTATCCTTGATGTGCATTTAGGTGATCAGGTCGAAAAGAATGTAACTGTTTTCTTTTCCGATATTCGGGATTACACTACTTTATCAGAGCAGCTTACGCCTCAGCAGAACTTTATTTTCCTGAATAATTATCTGGGAAGAGTAGGGCCCATTATCAAAACCAATCGGGGGTTTGTCAATCAGTATTACGGGGATGGAATAATGGCTTTGTTTATGGGAGCAGAAAACGGAATCAATTCTCCCAAAGATTCTGTCCTCGCTGCCCTGGAAATGCATAAAGAGCTGTTTTTGTATAACCAGGAACGTCAGGAAAAGGATCGTTCTCCTATCAGAATTGGTATAGGGATTCACACCGGACCACTGATGCTTGGAGTAATCGGCGACGAAAAACGGA
>JAGQVA010000446.1 GCA_020438265.1 Bacteroidota bacterium | reverse complement strand
GTTATCATCGTTATGCACAATTGAGTTACGGAGAAGCCTTGCAGGATATGATCAAAAATGAAACACATTGGGACAGATCATTTACCGGGTTTAGATTTCCATTTACTTCGCCCAACCACTGGGGGTTGATGGTTTTGGATAAAAATCAAGCGCTTTACGAATCCAGCATTAGTGCCAATAATCTCACTTTTTTCCATGGAGCAGTTGTGCCTTATAACCTGGTTTTATCCAATGGACAGTTTTTCACCACTACCAACATCATGGAAGTAGCCCCGGTTTACCACGATGATTTTCACTTTTATCAGGATATCCTGGACGAGAATCACTCCCATCCGTTTGCCACACAAAAAGCTACAAAACTATATGAAGACTATCTGTTGAATTACTGGGAATTAGCTGTTAAGCCTTATCAGGGGGCAATGGTATATCTTGGGCATCCAGCCTATCTGGGCAAAAGCGATACGACGTTTCAACCCTTAGAATCTCTTATTTCCAGAGTCAGAGAAGAGCATACCTGGATGACGACGATTGATGAAATTGCCCGGTTTCGCCGGGATCTTTCTCAGTTGCGTTTTTTTGTGGAGAGAGAGGATCGCCTTTATACTTTGAGGGTTGAGGGGCCTGTTGATGTAAAGGTTGAAGGGCTTTGCATAAATGTTCCATTTGAGCTTGAAAAAGTAACCTCTAGGATAGGTAGTGTTAAGGTCCAAACGGAAGGTGGATCTACTCAGGTGGTGTTTACGGGAGTGGGTGGACAGGTATTGAAATTGTGGGAGGGAGACTGAATCCTCTTCTTTACCATCACCCCAACAAATACCCAAAAGTCTGTAACCGCTTCCTGAATTTATTAATGTCCTTTTTCGCAATAAGAATCAAAAATCCTTCTGCTTTTAAACAAAGTCTTTTAAGTTCTGTATCCCGGGCAATTAACTGTAAGAGGGCTTGATTATTATGATCAACTCTGAAAACGGCAAAATCACTTTCTTCTTCAATAGGATTTACCTTTTGAGAAATGTCATTGAAAAATTCATCCCATTTGGAAGGTAATTCCTGTGAAAAGATGGATTTGAAAATATTGATTTTGTGATCAAGATCAATGGGGGTTTTGCAATCTCCCAGGAAAAGTTCAGAGTCAGTATAAAATCGCTTATTCCCCAATGGTTTGGCAAAACTGGCAATTGCCATAGCGGCCCGGTCCAGATCTCCATCAGTGAGTAAAATTGATAAGGAATCTTCAGCCAGCTCCAACGTAAAAGGAGCCTTGATCTGCGATTCATACGTTTGGGTCAGCCCAAGTACATACGCTCCCAAATCGTTGAGTTTGACTGCTTTGATGCCGTCATAAGGGGAATCAGCCGTTTCTGAAATAATCGAAAGATCCGGTTCTTCATAGATCAGATCAATTAACCCCCACGATGCCATCAAAAACATGGCTGCTTTTAACGCAGGCCACTGAATGAGTTTTTCATCCCAGTTGGGAAAGATCCTTATGCTTTTTCCAAAACTATATTTCGATTCTGTATCCGGAACTTCCAGGAAAAGATCATAATTGGAACTGGGGAGAGGTGAACTCTTAAATCCCTGTGCTTTCAGCGATTTCTCCATAGAGTGATAATCTATCCATATTCCCAAAGGCATCGTTCGAACAATCTTTTTATAAGTCTCTCCACAGTTGTTATAATAATATGTGTCGAGCCTTCCCACATTTTTGATATAATCAAGCAGGTGAACAGGCAGGTGAAAATCTTCAGTAAATTCCTTCTCAAATAAACTCTTTATCAACTTGGGGATATCATCAACATTTAATTTATCTCTTAACCCTAAAAGCCCTAACACACAACACCCTCTGATATGTTTCAAAAGATTTTCTTCTGTATCGGGATAAAACTCCTGAGTTTTTAATTTTTTCCCCACAGACCTTACTGAAGCAATAGATGGCCTGCCTTTTTGAGTAAGTTTTAATGGTTTTTGTTGTAAATAAATCAGTAGACCCGGAAGCTCTTCCTGAATGACAGATTCCAATTGAATGATTTTTTCTTTCTTCTGATCAGGTTGGGGTGTATAAGTTGAAACAAGTAAGGGTTTGGGAAAAAGCAGAGGAATAATCAGATCCCGGATTGGATTGGGAAGAGTTAAGATAAGCTCTCTGCTATAACTATAATAATAATCGGAACCAGAGCTAAAAAAATCCAGACTCGGAACTCTTTCCAGCCTGCTCCCAAAGAAATGTTTTTCCTTACTTGGAACGGTTGCTTCTATCTTAAAAATCCGCTTAACATCCTTATCAGTAATCGCTTTATTGAGAACAACATACTCCAGAATCGTTTGAGCCTCTTCAGGAAGGTAATTGCAAAAACGCTGAAAACAATCAGGACTCAAAAATGGAATGGCACCAATTTCAATTAATGCCATTTTATTCACCTTTTTGCTCGACATTAAATGAAAGGCTCTGGATGCTGCATCAATAATCCGGGAATCTTCATGATTGAGTAACCATTTACTTTCACCATGAAGAAAAGATTTTACATATTTATTGGATAATCGCGATTTGAGCTGCTCTACCGTATAGGAATCGAGTCTATAAGCGATTTCCTGAATAGTCCAGCCAACTTTGAGTTTTTTCTCAATCATTTGCTTAAAATAAAGTCTATATCTTCCTGAGTCATCGATTTCAGGGCAGCAGAGTCCGCGCCAATTACATTATCAAATAATTCCTGTTTTTTCTCCTGTAGCAGCCTGATTTTCTCCTCAATCGTTCCGGCCGCAATTAACCTGAGAGCGTGTACTTTATTGACCTGCCCGATTCGGTGTGTACGGTCAATCGCCTGTTTTTCTGCTGCTACATTCCACCAGGGATCATATATCAATACTGTGCTGGCTGCTGTCAGATTCAGTCCGGTGCCTCCTGTTTTTAAAGTCATTAAAAACACGCGACAATTGGGGTCTTCCTGAAAGCGATTGACCAACTCCTGACGGTTGCGTGTTGCTCCGGTCATGGAAACAAAATCAATTCCCATGTTGGCAAGTTCTTCTCCCAGGATTTCAATTGCTGCAAGGAAATTTACAAAAATGAGGGCCTTGTGTCCATTGGCCACGGTTTCTTCAATCTGTTCAAGAAGTAACTCCCGCTTTGAAGACGCAATTTTTCCGTCAGAAAACTGCTCGGGAATAGTAGCAATTTGTCTCAGCTCATTGAGTGCCTGGAAGATCACAAACTGCGATTTTTGGATACCTTTACTGGCAACTTCCTGACTGATGACTTCCTGATAAAATCTGCGGCGCAATTCGTACAGTTTTTTCTGATCCTCATTCATGTCCACATAAATGGTTTGTTCGACCTTATCTGGCAAATCCTGAAGCACATCTTTTTTCTTTCTTCGCAGGACAAAGGGAAATATCTTTTTCCTCAGCAATTTGACTGCATCTTCATCATTATGTTTTTGAATGGGGGTAACAAAATCGGCATTAAACTGAGTCGAAGTTCCAAACATTCCCGGGTTGAGAAAACGGAACAGGGAGTAAAGTTCGGTAAGGTTATTTTCGATCGGTGTACCACTTAAGGCAAGTCTATGCTTCGCGTTAAGCATAAAAGCTGCTCGTGTAGTTTGTGCTTCCAGGTTTTTAATATTTTGAGACTCATCAAGAATCACATAGTGTAATTCTGTGTCCCTGATGGTTTCAATATCATTGCGCATCAAGGCATAAGTCGTAATAATGACCTGCGCCTGGATTGCCTCTTCCCAATTACGTCCTGTTCCATAATAGATATGCGTGCTGAGTTGAGGTGCAAATTTTTCACATTCCTTTTTCCAGTTTTTAAGCAAAGAACGCGGCCCTACAACCAGAGAAGGGCATTTTTCTCCATCTTTATATACCTTAACCAACATGGTAATAGCCTGAAGCGTTTTTCCAAGGCCCATATCATCAGCAAGGCAACCACCCAGGTTGTGATCATGGAGATAATTCAACCATTTGAAACCATATACCTGATATTTTCGGAGAGTAGCCTGCACAGAAGGGACTTTCGTTTTTGCCTGACCAATTTTACCAAAACCTTCAAAAATCTCACGGGAACGTTTAAACGGGGATTGATCCTGTTCCGGAGACATCAGATCCTCTATCAGGGGCAAATCAAAAAAAGAAATTTGCACTTCATCCTTTTTGGATTTTTTCTTAAATAACCGCTCCAGTCTGCGCACATAATTTTCATCCAGAATGGCTTTTTCACCATTGGAAAGGTTAATGTAACGATGCTTTTTGTATTGGCGAAGCACCTCAAAAAGATTAAGGGTTTCATCGTCAAACTGTAATTCTGCACTGCCCTCCAGGAAGTCAATGCCATGACTAAGATTCAGGCTCAGACGGGGTGCGCGGGTAGCAATTTTATAGGCTTTCAGTTGATCGCTTCCCAATACTTTAAAGGATTCGAGAAGAGAAAAAAGATGACTGGTAATAAATTCTCTGGCTTTTTCTTCTTCAATAATAAAGGTATCGTCTTCAAGGAAGTAATCCTGAGCACTTTTTCCTCCCCGCTGTTTTAAGAGTTTTTCAATATGGGCGATTAACTGGCTTTGTCGTTTTTGTTCAATCGGGCGAATGATAATCAGTTCTTCCAATTCGTTTACCTGAGCAAACTGGCTGATGAGGTAGGATTTCATTCGGTCAATCCCGATTCCAGGTAACATCTGCCCTACCCTGAGATAGAGCGTCTGGTCAACATCGACCTTTTCAAAAATCAGGCAAGGTTCGCTAAGAATGGATTCTTCAGAATATCGCAAACGATAGTTTTCATATCGCAGGTTTATATGGTCAATTTGACTGGCATACACAGAGAGGAAAAATGCCAGATCTTCCCGATGAAAGGTCGTATTAAATAAAGCAATATTTGAGAAACCGGGCCCAAGAGGTGAAATGGTATAAATCGTATGATTCACCATAATTGCATCCTCCGTAATCAGTTGAAAATCAGCCTCCGGGTCCTTTGTACCGGACAGTTGGTGAAAAGCTCTGAGTTCTGTTTCTCCTTCCGGAATAATGTTGAGACTCAGATTTATCTTTTTATCAGAGAAAGAGATAGATTTACCTTTTTCGTCGATAAGTTTTTTCTGGCAAAGCCGTAATAATC